>DAOWNK010000028.1 GCA_030642635.1 Pirellulales bacterium | reverse complement strand
GATGTAGATTCCGTAGTCGCCACGTTGCGCGGCACGCCGGGGAACTTCCTTGTTTTCAGATTCCTCCGGCTGTTCCGTCTACACGGACTCCTCGACGTTGGTTTCTTCCGATTCTGCCGAATCTTCCCGGATTGCGGCTTCAACTTTTTCCGGCTTCGCTCCTTCTTCGGCAGTTTCTTCACTCTCTGCAGCGCTGATCGGCCCGCACACCGACGATTGGCAGGCCACCACTTCCTCTTCGACAGTTTCTTCCATCTTGGCTGTTGTAGTTTCTTCAGCTGCCGATTCGACGCCCTGGATCAGCGGACCGGTGTTCGCACCGACACCGCCTTTCAATTCAATTTCCTCACCGGCTGCCGACATGTCAGTATCGGACGCATCGCCCTCCGCTTCTTCGGACCATTCGACGCGCTTGCGAGACAGCCCGATCTTGCGCTCATCCGGATCGACGCGCAGGACCTTTACTTCGATCTCTTCGCCCACCTTGACTACTTCCTCGGGATTCTCGACCTTGTGGTTGGCAAGTTCGGATATGTGCAGGAGGCCTTCCAGGCCGTTTTCCAGTCCGACGAACACACCGAAGTTGGTGATCTTGGTAACCTGTCCAGTGATCAACTGTCCCGGTTCATACTTGCCCGGGATGTCGCTTGCCCAGGGGTCTTTGGTCATTTGCTTCAATCCCAGGGCAATGCGTCGTCGGTCTCGATCGACCGAGAGCACACGGCACTGAAGCTCTTGTCCCTTTTCGACCATCTCGTTCGGATGGCTGATCTTTCTGGTCCACGACATATCGCTAACATGCAGCAACCCGTCGACTCCCTTATCGATTTCGATAAATGCGCCGTAGTTTGTCAGGTTGCGTACCGTGCCCTTAACGATGCTCTCCGGCGGATAACATTCGATAACCTTGTCCCAGGGATTTTCCTGGGTTTGTTTTATACCCAGCGAAATCTCCTGTTTTTCTTTGTTGATTCCAAGTACGACGACTTCTATCTCGTCATCGACCTGCACCAACTCGTTTGGATGGCTGACTCGCTTGGTCCACGACATTTCGCTGATGTGCACCAAACCTTCGATTCCCTCTTCGAGCTTGATGAACGCACCGTAACTCATCACGTTGACAACCGTACCACGAACGGTGGTTCCGACAGGAAATCTTTCATCGACGTTTTCCCACGGGCTGGGCGTCTTTTGCTTCAGTCCCAAGGCGATCTTTTCTTTAGCGTGGTCAATGTGCAGGATTTGCACTTCAATTTCCTGGTCGATTGAGAGCATCTCCGACGGGTGTGAGATGCGTCCCCAACTCATATCGGTGATGTGCAGCAGCCCGTCGATGCCGCCGAGATCGACGAATGCGCCGAACTCGGCGATATTTTTCACCACGCCTTTGCGACGTTGCCCGACTTCCAGTCTGCTGAAAAGCTGTGCCTTCTTCTCGGCACGCTCCGCCTCGATCAACGATCGACGGCTTACTACGATGTTGCGCCGCGCTTCGTCGATCTTCAACACGATGCACTGGATGGTGCGGCCGATGTAATCTCCGATGTCGGCCGGACGGTGAATGTCGACCTGGCTGGCCGGCAAGAATACGTTTACACCGATATCGACTCACAATCCGCCTTTTCTTTTTCGTGTGACCACACCGGTGACGACGTCCCCCTCGTTAACCGTCTCCATCACCTTCAGCCAGGCTTCGATCTTTTCGGCCTTCCGCTTGCTCAGCGCGATCATTCCCCGACTATCGTTGACCAGGCCGTGAATGTCCTCGACATCCTCGATCAGCACCTTGACCATTTGGCCCGGCTCGGGGAGTTCTTCGTCCACCTCCCACTCGTTACGTAAGATGATTCCCTCGCTCTTGTATCCCACGTCGACCAGTACAAAGTCCCCTTCAACACGAAGAACCTTGCCTTCGACGATTTGGTTTACAACGATCTCCCGTGTCCCTCCCCATTCTATTGATTCGGGTGAAGCACCCTCCAAGGCGGCGCCGAGTTCCTCTTGCCAGTCTTCTTCGCTGAGATCCAGCCCTCGTATAAGGTTGCGGTTGACCATAAAAAATCGATTTTGTGAAGTGTGAAAAACCTCTCGTTCACCCAGCCCCTCTACGTAAGGGACTTACCATGGATTATCGAGGAATTCAGTAATATAGCAAATCTGCCGGAGGATGACAATTGCATCCAGGCCGAGTTTGCATGGTTACATGAATTCTCACCGACATGTATGCCCCCCCGATGTAGTCGGGGTGCTCTTGGATACTGATTGCCGCCTAATACCGGCCATCTACCGTCTACCGAACGCCGGGTGGCGGCTGATTTCCGCCTGGCACTCCCGAACTCGACGCTCTACCTCCGCAATCAGTTCCCGTTCGTCATAACCGGCGATTTCTGCCGGTAAAATGGAGGGGCCGTAATGAACGTGAACCCTGCCAAGGCTGGGAAATTTCTGCCGCCTGGGCCATGCCGCGTATGCGCCGTCGATCGCCACCGGAAGGATCGCAGAGTTGCTGCGCACCGCCAACGCCGTAAAACCGGGCCGAAACGTCGTAATCTCGCCGTCTCGGGTGCGCGTGCCCTCCGGAAATATCAGTACCATTTCGCCGTGCTTTAACCGTCGCAGCGATTCCTTGATTCCCGATAGCCCGAGACCCTCGCGGTCGATCGGTATTGCGTCTAGCGAGCGGATCAACCAGCGTAACGGGGCAAAACCGAACAGTGTATCCCGGGCCAGGTAGTTCATCCGCCGACGGCAGCCCATGCCGATAAACGGCGGGTCGAAGTGACTCTGGTGATTCGACACGACCAGCACGCCGCCGGTAGCCGGAATGTTGTGCATGCCACTGTACCGTACCCGGTAGCAAAGGACACCGAAAAGTTGCAACAGCCGTCGCAGAAAACTGTACCAGGCAATACTCAGCAGTGATCGTTGGGACATTAGTGGGCGGTAGATGGTAGATGGTTAAAAGCTCCTGCACTGCGTGCGGGGGCATGGTATCGTGGCATGGTATCACTGCGAAGCCGCAAGCGGCCAATTTTCAATCCGCAATCATCTCTAGTCGATCGACCACCTCGTCGAACGTCATGCCGTCGGTGCAAACCTCGATAGCGTCGGCGGCGGGAACCAATGGGCCAAACTGACGGGCAGAGTCTTCCCGGTCGCGGCATTCCTGGGCCGAGAGCACTTCCTCCAACGTAACCGACTCACCTTGCGATTGCAAATCCCGCAATCTGCGCCGGGCACGTTCCTTTGGGTCGGCCGTGAGGAAAAACTTGCACTGTGCGTTGGGAAACGCCACAGTGCCCTGGTCGCGACCCTCGGTGACTATATCGTCACTACCGGCCGCGGCGCGTTGCAATGCAACAAGTTGTTCGCGGACCTGTGGGTTGTCGGCCGCGTATCTGGTCGCTACGGTCACCTCAGAGGTGCGAATCGCCTCGGTTACCTCTTCGCCGTTCAGGAAGACCTTCGGCCCGATGACTCTGATATCGAATTTCCCGGTCAGTTCGACGAGTTCTTCCGGGCGATCCCAATCGACGTTCTGCCTTATTCCGGCCAACGCCACAGCACGATACATAGCCCCGGTATCGAGGAATCGGAACCCCAGCCGCTCGGCCAACGCCCGAGCCACGGTGCTTTTGCCCGCCCCGGCAGGTCCGTCGATGGTGATTATCATTGGGATTCGGGTATCGGGATTCGGGTATCGGGATTCGGGTATCGGGATTCGGGTATCGGGATTCGGGGATTGTGCGGTATTACTCATCGGTATGCAATACAACATGTTTTGGTCTGATGATTGAAATCTTTCCGTATTCATGCGATAATGGAGGAATTGGCTGTGGTTGCACTATTCTTTTGAAGGAAACTGCTCAGTGAAACACCTCATCAGTTACTCGATTCTGTGTCTTATTGTTACCGTGGGCACTTCGGCCTTTGCCGAGGAGGCAAAGAACGAAAACCAGGCGCCGTCGAAAGAAGCTGCTAAAAGTGAAGAAACCGCCGGGGACAAGGAAATCGTTGAGAGCGAAGACGTTGCTGAAACTAAGCCGAAGGAAAAAGACGGCAAGAAAGACGCCGACGACAAAAAGGGCAAAGACAACAAAAAAGTCAAAAAGCCCAAGAAGGGCGACAACGACAAGCCGGCCACGCATACGGTCGAAAAAGGCCCAATGAAGATTACCGTCGAACTGAGCGGGGTCTTCGAGGCACAGGCGATGCACGAGATGGTGTTGCGACTCGAACAGTGGTCCGAGCTGCGCGTGCTGGATGCCGTCGAGCACGGCCGGCGGGTAAAACGTGGCGATCTGCTGGTCACGTTGGACATGGATAAGATCGATCGTGCGATCGACGATCTACGCGGCGAGCTGCATATGAACGGCCTGGAATTCAAGCTGGCCGAAGAACGGTTGCGTCTGCTCAAAGCCACCACACCGCTCGACCTGGCCGAAGCACGGCGTCGGCAGCGAATTGCATCCGAGGACCTGAAGCGTTTTCTTGAGATAGGTGGCCCGATGGAAAAGAAACGGGCCGACTTCATGCTCAAGGCAGCCAAGCAGTACCTGGAGTACGAAGAGGAAGAGTTGCAGCAACTTGAAAAGATGTACAAGGCTGACGATCTGACCGAAGAGACCGAGGAAATCGTGCTGAAGCGTGCTCGCAACGAGGTGGAGAAAGCGAAATTCTTCGTGGAGATGTATAAAGTTATGCACGAGAAGACACTCCGGTTCGATCTGCCGCGCCGCGAGGAGCATGTCAAGGAGTCGGCCGGCCGGGCCGACTTGCAGTTGAACAGGGCCAATGCCACGCTGCCGTTGGAGTTGAAAAAGCAGAAACTGAAACTGGACAAAATGAAGGTCAAACGCACCAAACTCAAGGAGAAGCTGGACGAGTTGTCGGCCGACCGGAAGGCAATGATCGTCAAATCGCCGGCCGACGGTGTGGTTTATTACGGCAAGTGTACGCGCGGGAAATTCAGCGACGCGACCTCTATAGCCGATAAATTCCGTCGAGGTGGGAGACTTTCAACCAACAGTGTCTTTATGACCGTCGTCGGGCAGCGGCCCATATTTGTCCGAGCCGACGTTAAAGAGAAACAACTCCAGTACATCCGTGCCGGTATAAAGGGCGTCGCCAAGCCGACCGGGTATCCCGACGTGGAGTTGATCGCAATTGTCGACCGCGTTGATACCGTACCGATTAGCAGCGGACGATTCGGCTCGCGGATCACCGTGGAACTCGACCAGAAGGCGAAGTGCCTGGCGCCAGGCATGACCTGCAAGGTAAAATTCGTCCCATACAAGAAAAAGAACGCACTGACGGTTCCACCGAAGGCGGTAATTGCCGACGAATGGGACGAGAAAAAACATTACGTCTACGTTCTCGATAAGGACGGCAAGCCGAAAAAACAGTTCGTCAAGGTTGGAAAACGCACTGAGAAGAAGGTCGAGATACTCAGCGGCATCTCCAAAGGTGACAAGGTTTTGCTGGAACGGCCGAAGAAGAAGTAGCTTTAAGCTGTCAGCAGTCAGCTATCAAATTTCAGCTATCAGATTTAGTGTGCCACGGTCGTGTCAACCGTGCAAAAAAGTCGTCGACTAATATGACAGCGCAAGGTTGGAATGGTCGACACAATCCGTAGGGTGCGTGAAACGCACCAGGTACAAGATGTTGTGGTGCGTTTCACGCACCCTACCAATCTTGCGCTGTCATACTAATAGCTGATAGCTGACAGCTCAATATATGCCTAACATCACCAAGATTATGCTCCGTTGTATCCTGACAATCGCATCGGTGTTGGTTTGCACGACGGCACTTGCGACTGAGACGGATCACGAACCGACATCACTGTTGGCGGTGACCGGTCCGCGGCCTAAGCCGGTCGAGCCGCCGTCGGCCGAGCAACTCGACCGATCGATTCGTCGCGGCGTGGAGTTTTTGCTGGGACACCAGAACGAAAACGGTTCTTTCGGTTCGGCCTTCCCGGCTCGCACCGGTGAGATATATGCACCGGTGCCGGGCGCCCATCATGCCTTCCGTACGGCGGTCACCTCGATGTGCATCTCGGCGTTGATCGAGACCGGCGAGAACGATGACGATGTTTCCGCCGCAATCGATCGGGCAGAAACATGGCTGTTTGAGAATGCACCGCATCTGCGCCGCGCCACGCCGATGGCGCTCTACAACAACTGGGGCCACGCCTACGCAATCCAGGCCATGGTGCGAATGCTCGAACGCCGTCCGGACGATCCTGATCGCTGCAAAAGAATCCGCCGGCTCATCGAACACCAGATCGAGATGCTCGGCAGGTACGAATGTGTCGACGGCGGCTGGGCTTACTACGACTTCAACGCCCAAACGAAGAAACCCAGCGGCTCGTCAACGTGCTTTGTCACTGCTACCGTGCTGGTGGTGCTTGACGAGGCGCGTCGGGCCGGTGTCGAGGTGCCACAACGGCTTGTCGATCGAGCGACAGCATCCATCCGGCGGCAACGCACTCCCGACTATAGCTACGTCTACAGCGAAAATCTTAAATACTGGCCGAGATATCCACTGAATCGTCCCGGCGGCAGCCTGGGCCGTTCTCAGGCGTGCAATGCGGCCATGCGACTCTGGAACGATGAAACCGTCACTGATGAGGTCGTAAAAACATGGCTCGATCGGCTGTTCGCTCGGAATCTGTGGCTGGATATCGGGCGGAAACGGCCCATCCCGCACGAGTCGTGGTTTGCGGTAGCCGGATACTTCTTCTACTACGGGCATTACTATGCGGCACTGTGCATCGAGCAGCTTCCGGCAAACGAGCAAGCCGAGTATCAAGCCCAACTGTCCGGTCTGTTGATCCGCCTTCAAGAAAAGGACGGCTGTTGGTGGGATTTTCCGCTGTACGATTATCACCGGCAGTACGGCACGGCATTTGCGCTGATGTCGCTGGTACGGTGCCGGCGGCAGACTGGTCGCTGAAGTGACCAGCCCTTGTGAGCAGGTTGAGGGCTGGTCGCTTTAGTGACCAGTTTTACAAGTGAACCCGGCCTGTAAAGCGGCATCCGACTAACCAAGCTTCGTGCCCATCGTATGTTTTTTCTATAACTCGTGTTATCCGTGCGCTGAAGTAAGTAAGCTCCGGAGGTGTGCCGAGTGCGACGACGAGGCTTTCGAAATCCGGCAATTGATCTATGTAGAACGAAACTCCTCCGGCGGAGATGTCTTCGCACATCACCTCGAAGAAATCCTGCTTCGCCGGCATGAGGCTGTCGTACCTTGGGGCGATCAACTGGCGATATCGATAGTTTCGTCGCGGGCTGCTTCTCTGCTGTACGTCCGTTTCGCTTTCTACCGGCTGGAACGCGTTTTGCTCTCGCAGTACCTCTTCCGCTCGGATTCGTGCAATTGACGGCATTACCATGTACGACATCGTCTCGGCAAAGTCGATGTCATCGGATGTAAACGTATGCGGCCTACGGCTGTAGACCCCCAATGTGCCGAACGGAACGTTGTTCAAGTGCAGCGGCACCGTCAGTGCGCTTTGAACGTTCAACTTGCGTAAGAACTGGTCGGTAAACCTAGTCTCGGAGTTCATGTCCGAGGTGACGACCGCCTTGGCGGCGTTTAAGGTGTAACCGGCCATCGAGTTTTCGGCGCCGAGCGGTAATCGGTGTTCCTCCGAGTCAATCGGGTGACCCTGCAGATCAGTTGCTGCGATTGTCTGTACCAACTCTGTACCGTCGTCCGTCACGTTGCCGATGCCGCTTAGCTCGGCGTCCAGGATTTCGGCCACCAGTGCAATGGCATCCTGCATTAATATCGACAACTCTGGCTGGGCATTTGCGCGACGCCCAAATGCCAACATCGCAGAAAGCTGCCGCGCACGCGGATCCACGGCTGGAGGCGAATCATCCAACTCGGCCAGCAACTCATCAATCGCATCAACGTCGGTTGAAAGGGTGCTTTCAGACAATGTCCGTGTCCACCAGGTCCTGAAGGAAGTCCGGGAAGATATACATACAAAAAAGTATAGGTTATTTTTGGGGGTTGACGCCGATTTTCAACAAATTATGTCGGATTTTCCGGCCACAACTGCTGCTTGCGGCCCGGTATACCTACCAAGCAAGTGGTAATACGGGAGGACTTGTGCTAGATTAAAAGTGATGCATCAAAAAATCCCATTGCGTCCACAATTACGACCGCTGGAGATGATCTCCGTCGGACCTAAGGACAAGATGCTCGTTGCGCTGCGCGATCCGGAGGGTTTCGGCCGTCCGGTCGTGCTGTCCTGCGGTGCGGCGGTGTTGATTATGTTGATGGACGGGAACCGAACGCTCTCGGAGGTCCAAACGGCGTTTAACTCACAAACGGGAGCTACTGCGGCGCTGAGCGACCTGGAAACAATCATCCGGCGTCTGGACGAAGCATACCTGCTGGCAGACGAGCGGTTCGAGCAGTACCGATGCGAGCAGATCGACGGCTACCTGAGCAATTCAATTCGTCCTGCCTCGCACGCCGGCGGGGCCTATGAAAAAGACCCGGACATGCTGAAAAAACAGCTATCCGATCTGTTTACATGCGACGGAGGGCCGGGAGCGGTCGATTACACGGCAAACCACGCCGCTCGACGGCTTTGCGGTGTGGTCAGCCCGCATATCGATCTTCATCGCGGCGGGACAGCCTTCGCCTGGGCATACAAACAAATCGCCGAGCACAGCAACGCCGAGGTGTTCGTGATATTCGGCACAGCACATCATCCCATGGAAGAGTTGTTCTGTGTGTCGCGCAAAGATTTTGACACGCCGTTGGGCGTCGTGCAGACCGACCTGCGGTTCATCGACCGGCTGGCCGAACACCTTAGCGACAACATGGCCGGGCGGCAGGTCGACCTGTTCAAAGACGAGCCTGCCCACCGGCAGGAACACTCGATCGAGTTCCAGGCAGTGTTTCTGCAGTACATGCTCGGCGGTCGGCGTGAGTTTCGAATCGTGCCGGTGCTGGTCGGCTCGTTCCACGATTTTCTAGGTAACGGCGCCACGCCGGAGTTGTCGCCCGAGGTGCAGGCGTTCGTTGCGGCGGTCCGCTCGGCGGCAGACGATCACCCAGGAACGGTTTGCTACATAAGCGGTGCTGATTTCGCACACATCGGGCAGCGGTTCGGCGATCAGTCGCTTCTGGACGACCAACGCCTTGCCGAACAAGCCAAGGACGATCGGAAGCTGCTGGAGGCAGCCCGACGTTGCGACGCGGCAGGGTTCTTCTCACACGTGGCCGGCCAAGCAGACCGCAATCGAATATGCGGCCTCTCGCCGACCTACACGATGTTGGAGGTTATCGGTCAATGCCGCGGCGAGTTGCTCAAATACGACCAGGCAGTCGAACCGGACCGCACGGCGTGTGTCAGCTTTGCGGGCATGGCGTTCTATCGTAGATAAAGCCGCATTGTGTTGATCGCGGCTTTGTGGGTTGCATCATACGTCGGTGGTGGTTTACAATTCAGGCATGTTTTGACGTGCGCAGATCGTTTTTCGGAGGCAGAACACTTGGTTACTGAACAAAAAATACACATTATTGGCATTGGCGACGACGCCCTTGAGGGACTAACCGCCGCCGCCAGAGAATTGATCGAGCGGGCAGATCTGCTCGTCGGCGAGGCCGCCGCACTGAACCGGGTGCCGAAGACTGCGGCCGAACGGCTGGTAGTCGATGCCGCCCTGGACGATGCCGTCGAACGGCTTGCATCGGCAACCGGGCAGAAGATCGTGGTGCTGGCCGAGGGCGACCCGCTATTCTACGGCGTTGCACGATATCTTTGTGAGAGGCTGGGTAAGGATCGGTTTGAGGTTGTCCCTCACGTCAGCAGTATGCAGTTGGCGTTCGCCCGGGTCAAGGAAAGTTGGGAGGAGGCGTTTCTGACAAACCTGGCCACTCACAGCTTGCACGGCGTGCTGGATCGGATTCGCACCGCCGAGAAGGTGGGATTGTTCACAAGCGAGTCGTGTCCGCCTGCGGCGGTCGCTCGTGCGATGCTGGAGTTGCGGATCGACTACTTCACCGCTTACGTATGCGAGAATCTCAACTCGCCCGACGAACGGGTAACCAGAGGCGAGCTAAGCGAAATTACCCAACAGCAGTTCAGCCCGCTTAACGTGATGATCCTGCTGCGTAAGCCGCATGTTCCCGACCGGCCGGCCGAGGCGATCGGTCGTCGGTTGTTCGGCAACCCGGACGACGCTTTTTTGCAGTCGAAGCCAAAGCGGGCGTTGCTCACCCCGGCCGAAATTCGGGCGATGGCGCTGGCCGAGATGGACTTGGGGTCCGCCAGCGTAGTCTGGGACGTTGGCGCCGGCTCAGGCTCGGTTGCCGTCGAGGCGGCGCAAATCGCACGCAACGGAATCGTCTACGCCATCGAGCAGGACCAGGAGGACTACCAACTAATCGTCGAGAACGCCAAACGGTTCAATGTGCCGAACCTGGTGCCAGTGCTTGGTCATGCACCGGAAGCCTGGGCCGACCTGCCGGCGCCGGATGCCGTGTTCGTCGGCGGCAGCGGACGTGGGATATGCCGGCTGGTCGATGCAGCCTACGGGCGGCTGCGGGTCGGTGGACGCTTGGTGGCCACTATCAGCAGCATCGGCAACCTACACGAGACCCACCAGATATTGCACTCACACTGCCGGGACGTTAAGGTTTGGATGGTCAATTTCGCCCGGGGTACGTACCAGATGGAGCGAGTTCGGTTCGAGTCGCTCAACCCGACGTTCATGTTGGCGGTGATTAAGCCATAACGCCTCAATACGTCAACCCGCAGCGGAGCATCACGGTATCGTCGGGTGTGATCTCCGTCGGGGAGCTTCGGTACTGAATTCTGCGCCCGAAGACGTAGGCCAACTCCAGCCGGGCGTCTAATCCATCGACGGCCTTGCGCTCTATGCCGAGCAATATTCGCCAGTCGCGATATCTCAGCAGATCATTCCGGCCGTCGTCACGACGGACCGCCCAGACGCCGTTGTCGAACTCGGCGGCCACGTATACCCAGTCCTCGACATCCCCGGTGTACGACACCCGGGCGGCGATCCGCGGACGCGGAAAGATCAACTCGTACTTCAACTCGTCGCAGGGCGTCCACATAAAGCCGGCGATGGGCACAACCTTAATGTCCTCACGGTCGGGATACCCAGCACCCAGCACGAATTTCAGATTCGGACTGTACGTCCACGCGGCCATCCCGTGGCCGGTAACGCGAACGGCCTGGCCGGCGCCTTGCTCGAAGTCGCTGAACACACCCGGCGTGACGGACAGGTCGACCGCCCATCGCGGCGAGATGCGGCTCATCCAGCGGAACTGTGTGTAAACGTCGTAGAGCCTCGGCGGCAAATCGACGACCGTCGGGCCGTCGAGGTAACTGACCGAAAAGCCCGGCGTGATCAAAAGCGGCGAGTCGCGCGTCGGGCATGGAAACCCCAGCACGGTCCGCAAGTCCAGTTCACTTACGCCGAAGCCGTTATTCCCACCGGGGGCAAGCCACGTGCTGTTGAAAATCAGCTTCTGAAAGACCCCGGGCCGCGCATCGGGCGGACTGTCCGGATCCATCAGCGCAGTGTCGAATGTGACAGGCGATTGAATCAACTCGGACGACGAATCGGGATGCGAAACCAACAACCCCGGATAACGTTCTTCAGGCAGCAACACGGTTGGCAACCGGATTACTTGCGCAAAGGTCCGACCGGCGAACAGACACATTACCGCTGCCAGAACGACGATGCCGGGGCGGTAACTTAACATATTCAGTAATGTTACAGTGGCACCGGCGTCCCGCCGGTGTGACGCAATTCGTGGTAACACACATACCTGTGCACCACCGGCGAGACGCCGGTGCCACTTGATTTTCATTGATATCACCGAGCGAGCACCAACGGCCAAACTCAATACGCCAAGCCGCCTCGCAGAAACACCGTGCTGGTAATTGAAAACTTGTCACCGGTGTCGGCGTAGAGTTCACGCTCGAATGCCAGCCCGGTCTCGAACAGCCCGGTCAACCTGCCTTGGTTCATGAACTCCACACCTACAGCGCATCGCATGTCGTTGTAATCCATCGAGTGTACACCTATGGGTGCTGGCATTGTAATCGTCCATGCACCGCCGCCGTATTCGCCGCGAAGGTATATCCACCACTCGGTATTGCCATAGTTGGCCAGCCGTCGGGCGAACTTCGGGTTGGGAAACAAGATATCGAACTGCACGTCCGGGTTGGGCGTCCAGACCAGCCCGCCGGCCGGCAGTATCTTAATACGGTTCCGGTCGAGATACCACATACCGGCCTTCACCTTGATGTTCGGCGAGAACGAAAGCACCGCCATCCCCTTGCCCATGTAGCGCATGCTTTCGTTGGTCACTTTCTTGAAGTCGGAGTAGGCGCCGATTCGGAACGACAGCTCGCCGCCAAACCAGGAAGTTGCCTGCGGATTCCATGCCGCGTCCAGGTAGGCATCGTATACGCGTGGTGGTAGGTCGATGCCGCTCGGACCATTCCATAAGTTGATCGCAAAACCGGGCGTCACCAACAACGGCGTTTCGGTGTTGTAAAGGAACGGAATGGCGAACGTAACGTTGAGCTCAATGTCGTTTATACCGAACTCCTTCTGGCCATTGCCGGGCATCCAGACATAATCGAGCCGGACCTCCTGGACGAATTTCTGTACTCTCTGGAACGTGGTGCCCTGGGGGCCGACGGTACTGGGACCGCCGTATTGAAAATATGGGTCTTGAGGAAGTAGCGGGGGCGGCGTAGCACCGGGAGTTGCGTACGGATCCCACTGGGCCGGCGGCGGCTGGATGGTGCCGTCGAACGTGGCGGTTGGGCCTGGGCCCACGACGGCAGGACTTGGTGCTACATTATACGGCGGCGGCGGCACTGCCGACGGGAATTGCACCCGTTGGGCCGATGCCGGCACGGCTACCACTGCTATCAACGCCGAAAAAACGGCCACAATACTATAAAACTCTCTCGCGACTTTCACGACAGGTTCCCCAATAGAAAAGAATTGATTAAAAGAAGAAGAGAATAGACGAAAAAGCGATTTTTCAGGGATGCCTCCAATATCAGGTAAACGCCATCGGGTCAAGAGCAAATTCGATCTCATACAATCCCATTGACTGGATTTCAGACCAAATTTATATTCCTATTTGAACTTGCAAACGTGGCAATTGCCCTGTTTTGCAAGAAAACCTCGGAATTTGGGCATGACGTGAGATTGCCTGATCGGTACAATCTTAACCTGTAGTGTAATAGGGTCATTTCTACATCAACACCATATTATCGATCGAAGGACCGACCGGTGGCGTCGTATTTAGAGACTGAAGTATCTCATCTTGGCCGGGGCGTAGCAGTCCAGCGCGGCGACGGGAAATTCGTGCAACCGTCGTTTATACCGCCGTCGCTGCTGCGGTTCGACTCGTCGCACGGTGTGCCGGAATTGGTCCGATACCCGGAGAGGCTCTCCGAGGAGGCGTTTTACCACGTGGCGTATCCGCTGATGTATCTTTCACGGCGTTTGGAAGAGCGGATGTTCGAGCTTTTCCAAAAGGGATACGTCAAGGGGACCGTGACGATCAGCATCGGGAACGAGGGGACCACGGTGGGTATGTCGATGCCGCTGCGGCCGGGCCGCGACGTGGTTTCGCTGCTGCACCGCGACTTTGCCGCTCACCTGATACTCGGCTCCACCCCGTATCAGTTGGCGTGCCAGTACATGGGCAACGCCGAAAGCCCCACACATGCCCGAGAGGGGAACGTACATCACGGCGACGCCTCGATGCGTCGGTTCCCGATGATCAGCCATTTGGGCAAGATGCTCAGTCTGGTGGTCGGCGGCACGTGGGCCGCCAGACGCCACGGCGAAGAGATATTCGGACTGGCCGTGATCGGCGACGGCGGCAGCAGCACCGGGGAGTTCCACGAGGCGCTGAACATCGCCTCGGTGCACAAGACGCCCGTGCCCTTTTTGGTGGAGAACAACCATTACTCGTTCTCCACACCGACCAGCATGCAGTACAACTGCCGGCATCTGGCCGATCGGGCAACCGGCTACGGCATCTCGGGCCGGACGATCGACGGCACGGACGCCTGGACGGTTTACTCGGCCGTGTGCGATACGATGGACGCCATGCGCGATGAGCCGGCGCCGGCCATACTCGAGTGTATGAGTATCCGCCTGCACGGCCATGCCGCGTATGACAAGGCCGAATACATCTCCAAGGAGCAGATGCAACGCTGGCGGCAGGACGATCCGCTGCCGAAAACCCGCCGAAAACTGCAAGAGATAAGTGGACTATCAGAGCAAGATATCGTTGAATTGGAGTCGGTCGTTGAACAAGAAGTGCGCCAGGCGGTGGCCAAGGCACTCACGGTAGCAAGGCCCGAGCCGAAAAAATACCGATGGAGCGTTTATGCCAACTCACCGCCGGTTACGACAAAGCCGGTCAAGGTCGCCCGGGCGAAAAACGGCGATGCGGTCAACCTCGCGCTGGACTACATACTGACGAACAACCCCAGGGCGTTCCTTGCCGGGTTGGATATAGGCCAATACGGCTCGGCGTTCAAAACGTGCAAGGGTCTGATCGACCGCCATGGGCCAAGCCGGGTGATCGACATGCCGTTGTGCGAATCCGGGCTGGTCGGGTTCGCGCTGGGCGCTTCGCAAGTCGGTGCGCAGCCGATCTTCGAGTTTCAGTTTGCCGACTTCTCGACCGAGGCAGTCTCGCAACTGGGGCTGAACGCCGCGACGTGGTACTTTCGTTCCGGCCGTCCGGCGCCGATGCTTTTGCGGCTGCCGTGCGGCGGCGGGCTGACGATGGGCGCGTTCCACTCGGGCGAGTTCGAGGGCCTTTGGACACGTTTTCCCGGGCTGAAGCTGCTGTATCCGGCCACGCCGCAGGAAACCTTCGAGGCACTGCTGGCCGGGTTCTACGACCGCAACCCGTGCCTGGTACTTGAACACAAGCTGCTCTACTGGAGCAAGAGCGGGCCGATAGAGTTCGACGGCAACGTAGCGAACGTCTGGCGGCCGAGACGGTACACCAAAGGCTCCGAGGTAACGGTCGTTGCCTTCGGGGCCATGGTCCACGAGGCGATCTCTGCGGCGGCCTCCAGCCGGCGGTCCGTCGAGGTGTGGAACCCGTTCGTGTTGCACCCGATGGACGTCGCCCCGATCGTCGAGTCGGTGAAAAAGACGGGCCGACTGCTGGTGATTCAGGAATGTGGTGCAACCGGAGGACTTGGCCACACGGTGATCTCGAAGGTAGTCTGCCGGTGCCACGACGCGCTGAAATGTCCGCCGGAGTTGGTCGCTGCGCCCGACGTACCGGTTCCGTTTGCACCGGAGTTGGAATCGCACTGCCGGCCGAACAAAGATAAGATTATAGTGGGCATTGAGAGGATGTTTTAGAATGACCGACTCCGCACACTTCAAAATGCCGCTGTATCTGCCCGCCCAAGGTGCGGCCGAAACCGAAGCGACCATCATCGAATGGAACGTCTCGGAGGGTGACCATTTCCACAAAGGGCAGGTGCTCGCGCAGGTCGACAGCGCCAAGTCGGTCTTCGACTTCGAGGCGCCGTGCGAAGGCATGGTCATCCGGCTGCTTCACCTGGAGGGAGACACGGTTCTGCTGAGTGAACCGATCATGGAGATCGAGACGTCCGATCCGGCGATGAAGGACTGGATTCCGCCGGCGGCCGGAATCGAGGAGATGCCGCTGTCGGCTGCATGGGCGTCGGCGGTCGCCACAGACGGCGAAGCAGATGGGACCGTTATCCTGGGCGTCGGCGGCTACCTGCCGGAGCGAGTTGTTACTAATGCAGAACTCGTCAAATCGTTCCCGGAGATATCGGAGCAGTACATCGAGCAGGTCACAGGCATCCGCGAGCGTCGTTGGGCCGACGAGAATGAGAAACCGTCGAACATGGCAATGAAGGCGTCGTTGGAGGCGATCAGCCGCTCGGGAATCGCCAGCAAAGACATTGACGCGATCATCCTATCGACCACCACGCCGGACGTCGCCATGCCCTCGACCGCATGCATCTTGCAGGACCGGCTCAGCCTGCGTCCGATCCCGGCGTTCGATCTGAACGCGGCGTGCTCCGGCTGGCTGTACGCGGTGTCGATGGCCCGGGGTATGATCCTCTCGGGCATGGCCCAAAATGTGCTCACTGTCGGGGTCGATATGCAGTCGCGGCTGCTGGACGAATCGGACCGAAACGCGTACTTCATCTTCGGTGACGGCGCCGGGGCGGCGATCATATCGAAAGGCACCACCGGGCACCGTATCCGACATATCTCGCTTGGTTCGGACACGCGAGGGCTGTACATGGCCCGACGCGAGGAGCCGGGCTACTTTGTCGCCAACGGACACAGTAACGTCGATCCGTGGATTCGACTCGACGGCCCAGCCTTGTTCCGCTTGGCATCCGATAGCTTTACAACGATCATCCGCGACTCGATTGCCAAGACCGGCTGGACTCCGGATGAGACACGTTGGGTTATACCACACCAGGCGAACGGCAGAATTCTCAAAGCGGCCGCCAAGCATAGCGGTATATCGTTCGATCGCTTCTTCCTGAACGTCGACCACGTCGGCAACACCTCCAGCGCAAGTATCCCCTTGGCACTGGCCGAGGCGGAAGAATCGCTGCGCTCGGGCGACAAGCTGGTGCTCTGCTCGGTCGGTGCAGGCATGACCACCGCCGCCGTTTCGGTAGAGTGGTAAAAGAGTCGCCGACGTGGACAACCACATACATCAACTCGGAAGCGTCGTTTTCCCGGCGTCCTTCCGGCAAGCGTGTATGAATTGTTTTGAGGGGTGTGGTATCGTTGGCTGTTGACGCAGAACCCTGTGGAGGATGGCTGATGAATACCAAGAGGAGGCGGGAACTTCCTGCACGGCTGGAGGACGCTCGGCGTAGGTTCGAGCGGTGGAGGCGGACGCGGAAGGTGCGGTTGCCGCCACTGCCGGCTTTGTGCCCGGGGCGACTGCCGCTGCGACGTTCCTCGAATTGCCCGCCGCCGCGTGGGCGGGCTCTGGTGAATTCACGCTGGAGTTGGAGGACGCCGGCGGGGCGAAGATGCGGGTTCACCTGAAAGGGCTTCGCGGCGCCCGACCTGGCGGCGCTGAGCCGGAGCTTCTGGCAGAGCGAGTCATGATCCAGATTACGCCGCAGATGCGCGTGGTGGTGGCTGTGCCACAAGCGGCTTTCCAGCGGCCGGTTTCGCTGGTGGCCGGCCAGTGCCACCGAGGCGGCCAAGACGCTGGCGGCCCTGACGGTAATCTACCGCAACGACGCGATCGCGCGGAAGCGGAACCTGT
>DAOWNK010000013.1 GCA_030642635.1 Pirellulales bacterium | reverse complement strand
GTCAACAGTTTCTGCGAAGGCGGGCGCCGAATCGACTGCTGCACGAGCCCATGGACAAGCGATCAGATTGCTTGGGAAGTCTGCCGTGTGTTTTCGCTCGCCGGATCGGGGACCGGGAATCGCCACAACCGGGACAAGCGGAGGGAATATCTGCCCGCGTTGATTTACTGAAGGTGAGTCATCCAAGTCGAGCAGCCGTGGCAGCCTCGTGTGTTGTTCGACTTCACGCATCGCAGTCCGCTCCAAGCAGACGAGAACTATAGGACACAATTACACCGACCCACACTGTCACTCATATCGAGCAAGTCGAACATGGATGGTTCCTCCAGGCACAGCCCGATCTCTACCTCTGTATCCCTCTCGCGAATCGTTTGGAGAAGCTGCCGATAGACCTTCTCACGAAGTCTTTGGGGAAACCGAGTGCGACCGTCGGACATTTGGCATTGATGCCGATTAAGCAAAGCGGATATTCGATTGTCCCGGCCGAGCTTCTGCTCCGTAAGACGCATGGCCTGCGGATACGAGCAAATCGAGCCGAGCGTAATCCGCCGCAGCCGGACGCGAGACAACAGGTCAACGAGAAACTCGCGATAGATTGCTTCCCAATCGGCAATCGGGATGATCGGCATGATCACGGCTCGTATGGGGTAGCCTGCTCGCGCCGCGGTCTCCATCGCCACTATCCGGTCTTCCAGCGACGGCGTGTTTTTCTCGAACGTCTCGATAACGGCCCGTGGGTTGACCGTCCATGAAAGTATCGCGTGCCCTCGATGGTCCAAGTCGACGAGGTTGCTCACGTCCGCGCTCTTGGTCAATAGCGTCAGCCGAGCGGTTGGATGGTCGGCGAAGAATGGGATGATCTGGCGAGAGTAGCCGGCCAGCGGATCGAGTGCCAAGCCGTCTTGAAGCTTGCCCAGGTAAAAAGCGGTCGGTTCGCCAAGCCGGCGGGCCACACAATCGACTTCGGCGAGAATCTCAGGCAGGTTGAGGAATACCTTCACCGTGGGCGAGAACCTAACGCCTTGCGTCCCGGCCAGGTAGCAATAGGAACAGCCATACGGACAGAAACCATACGGCGAGAAATGCCAATAGTTTGGGCACGAATTGCCTTCCTCCGTACTGTGGCGAACTGCACTGTTATGCTCAGCCAAGACGAGAGTGCGTTTTCCATCTTCGTGCAGCCTCAGCGGATCGGACTGCCCGAGGTTGACACGGTTGTGCGGCGTGTCGAAGGCCTCGATCACCTCAGCCTGCGGATAGGCCGTGCAGATGCTCTCCGCAAGGCGTCGCCGGGCCGCTGTGCTGTTGCTCCCCTTTGCCAGCACGATTCGCACGGGTGCAAACCCTGCCGCAGGATGCGGGCAGTATGCTCCAAACCCATCAATCAAAGGGATTTCATTCTGGAACAAAGGCACCGTAAGCTGAATCCCTCCCGTCTCATAGGCTCGCGATCGGACATAGACACATGTTTAGTATGCCATAATCGCCCTCGGGAATCAATGGCCGTTTTGGGCCACCCCTATGTCGCCTTGGGACTGTCGGAAGCGGCAGACCAGCACGGAAAACCCTACGCCAAACGGGTGTCAGAATTACTACACCTACGCCTGTTGATGTGTCCTCAGCGGGTGTAGTAGGAGTGGAGCGGTCTTTCCGCT
Source organism: Pirellulales bacterium (assembly GCA_030642635.1). Taxonomy (GTDB): domain Bacteria; phylum Planctomycetota; class Planctomycetia; order Pirellulales; family Thermoguttaceae; genus DAOWNK01. The sequence goes on along the minus strand of DAOWNK010000013.1, from coordinate 22,237 downwards.
GTGCTAAAAGCGGGTGTAGCCTACACCTGCAGGCGGGGATTCACGGGGATTCTGACACCCGCGACAAATGGACGTAATGCCTTGAAAACACTCGTCTTACGGGCATTTTATCAAGTTCTCATCTTGCCCAGCTTGTCAATTATGATTCCGCTGCTCTAACCAACTGAGCTACGCCGCCGAAAACCTTGGCAAAATACTTTACCCAAAGTGACACTGAATCTAACAATAACATCCCAATAATGGTCTGGCAAGTCGCACGAGAGGGATTAGGGATTGGGGATTGGGGATTGGAAACTCGTTTTCCACCTCATCAATCCGGTTGCGAAGTTCTTCAGACAGCTTTTTATCGGCGTGGGGGGTGAGCCGGTCCAGGCGCAGTGCTGCCCGGGCCTCGGTGTGGAACCCATGCCGGTCGCCGGCTGCTCGAAGGGCCAGCGCTAACTTCGCACGATGCAGCCCGCTGTTGGGGTACAACTGCACAGCACGGCGGTACGCCGCAACGGCCTTCTCGATATACTCACGGCGGCCCGTCTCGGCAAATGCCTCGTAGTACCAATCGCCGGCGGTCAGCCATCCACCGCTCGAGTTGGGTGCACGCTGCAAGGCAACCGTGTTGTACGCCTCGAACCGCTCGAACTGCTCGGCATCGTGATCCACTCGCCACAGTTCCATCGCAATTGCCGCCAACTGCCGCTGTGGCCTGTCGGAGAGCGGATCGGCGGCCGCGGCCTCTGCCAGGTGCTGCCGTGCATCGGCCGGATCGCGCCAGGCACGGTGCATTGCACCTTGACAGCGCAGCACCGGTCCGTAGGCGCTGGCGTAACACCCCGCCGCCAATGCGACCGCTACGGCCAATCCGACCACCGCATGCCACGGCTGAGACAGCCGTGGCACATCGGATTCCGCTAAGTTTAGTCCCAGTGCCATAAGCAGCCAGAGCGAGCCGGCGACGGCCGGGAACCCGATCCCGCCGGCGGCCAGAAGGTTCATCAACAGCGCTGCCGCTCCCACTGCCGGCACCCACGCCGGCAGCCAACCGCTGTCGACCCAACCGCTAAGCAGTGCAACGCAGCAGGCTGCAAGCGGCAGGCCGATTATCACCGCAGCCACACCCGGCGGGGCGGCACTGAGCAGCCCCAGCGGCACGGAAAGCAGGAACCCGCACAACGCACCGAAGTAGATAGGTCCCACGTATCCGGCGTCGGTGTATTCTGGCACGGTGCCCCCGCACGCAGTGCGGGGGCTTTTGATAGACGCCGAAAATTGCAAATACATCACGTAAAAAAAACACCCGAGTACGGCCAGCATCGCCAGCATCGCGGGCGTGCCGGCGGTTGCCCAGACCTCCAGCAGGAAGTTGTGCGGATCGGCCACCTCCTCGCTGGCCTCGGGCAGCTTGAACTTGGTGTAAGCATGTTGGAAATTCCCGGGGCCGCAACCAGTAAGCGGATGCTCGGCAATCATCTGCATGGTCGATTGCCAATATTGCACGCGGTAGCCTAGTGATTTCGACGCCTCGCGGAATATCTGCCGATTGAACATGCCGGCGGCGGCGATAATGACCGACACCAATACAACCGCGACGACGGGCAGCTTCCAGCCGGGCGGTTTGTTGCGATTGCGGCGGAAGAACCATATAAGCGCCAGACCAAAGGCGGTCGCTATGCACCCGCTGCGGCTGCTGGTCAACAGCAAACACGCGGCAATTGGGATCAAACAGATCAGCCGCTTGCGGCTTCGCAACGAACCGGATGAGCAAACCATAATCCCCACGGCCACAACCAGCCACGGCGCAAGGTACCCGGCCAGAGAATTGGTCAGCGCGAACGTGGCGATCGGCTCGGTGCTTTGCAGCCGGTTCTCGAACAGCTCGCATTGCGGCGAGTCGGGCGGATACCACAGCCCGGCGGCGCGCATGGCGGAATCCGGATCGGCGGCGTACTCTGCCCGGCTGTGGGGCATTTCGTAGGCATATTGGTACAGCCCGTAGCTTGAAAGCCCGACCGCCAGGGCGATCATTACCGCGACGACCGCCCTAGCCTCGCGCTGTGTTGTAATTAACTGACGCGCAAGGAAGAACATCGCACCCATGGCGATCCATTCCCAGAGCATGTTTACCGCCGGTCGGGCGCTCAAATGTGTTGCGGCGACAACGGCGGCGATTGTGTGCAGGGCGATAAGTATCAGCACGGCGGCGTCGGTCAGGCCGAATCGGATACGAACGTCACGCCGGCCGATCGCACCGAGCATAAAGCATACGCACAGGGCCAGCCAGAGCATCACCACCGGCAGCCCGTCGCCCTGGTCGGCCACCGCCTCGCTTGGAAACAACGGCCTTGCGACTACCAAGGCGGTCATCGCACCGAGCAGCCACTTCGGCGAGCCGCGTAGCCCGTCCCCGCGATTGGAACCACGGGTAAACACAGATGAACACAGGTTTTGCTGTAACATTTCAAACATTTGAAGTGTCGTGGACACTTTCTTGTCATTTAGCCGCTGTGCTTGCACAGCGCGTGAAGTGGCCAACCGCTCGGGACGCGCTGGGCAAGCCCGATTTTCCGCAGGTTGTTTTTTTTACTAACGCGCCGGGAACAAAAAGGAGACAGACGCATATATTAGTGTAAGTGAGAAGAATAGGAAACTCGTCTCTACCGACGATCTTTTTCCCGTTTAACCTATAGTCTCCAGTATATGCACCTATCCTTTTTCTTTCTAGCCGCTACGCCAACCTGCGGAAAATCGGGCAAGCCCAGCGGCTAAATTGATTTTGTTTGCAAAACGGTATACTCACAACTTTATCCGGCCACGTCGGCCGGTGGTTTCCAGGATCGCAATCAGCAACAAGATACAGCCGACCAATAGCAGGATAACACACGCACCGACGGTGTTTACCTGATGCAGCAGCAGCGCGCCCAGCCCGCAGGTGGCGGTGGCCAGGTAGATGGTCGCCACGGCCTGCGTGTTTGTCATGCCCAGCTCGACCAGGCGGTGCGAAAAATGGCTCTTGTCGCCCACCAGCGGGCTGCGGCCCGAGCGGAGCCGGATCAATACGACCGTTGCGGTATCATAAAGCGGCACGGCCAGCACGCAAAGCGGCGCCAATATGGCATGGCGAGGCGCGTCCGCCCCGGCGAACGTGGCCGTCAGAGTGGCCGTGGCCAGCAGGTATCCGACCAGATAGCTGCCGGCATCGCCCATAAAGAGTCTCGCCGGCGGCCGGTTGTGCCAGAGAAACCCCAGCAGCGAGCCGAGCGGTACGAGCAGGAATCCGGCCACAAACAGTTGTGGCTGCTGTGTCGCCGGGTCGCCGGCCGTAAGCATAACGGCGGCCAGCATGGCGGTGGCGATCGCGGCCACACCGGCCGACAGTCCGTCCATGTTGTCGAGCATGTTGAACGAGTTGACCAGCGTAACGATCCACAGCACGCTAAGCACCCCGGTCAGAACCGGCAGGTCGATAAACAGGCTAAGCCGCCAACCGCACAACACCAATACCACGGCCACCAGCGTCTGCACGGCAATACGAATCTTCCAGCTTAACCCCCACCGATCGTCGGCCAGTCCCAGCAGCATCAGCACCGTACCGCCGGCAAGCAGTATCCACAGCTTCGGCGACTGTTCAATAAGTCCGCCAAGGTGAGTTACGACGAGTTGCGGCAGCCATGTCTCTCCAGTAGCGGCTGCCCGCCATAGTACGAATTGTCCGACGGCAAACGGCACGACGATGCCAAACCAAATGGCCAGCCCTCCGCCGGTTGGCGTGGTCTGTGTGTGAACCTTCCGAGGGCTAGGCCGGTCGAGCAGTCCGAATCGCGGGCCGTAGTCTCTGACCAGCCATGCCGCCGCCCAACAGACGACCGTGCTCGGAACTATCGCACCAAGAAGCAGGTATATCATCTTGTCGTCTCCTCCCGTTTGCGCTGATGCAACAACTCGCGGCACTGTGAGAAGAACCGCTGGTAGTCTTCTCGGCGGTAATCGGCGAATGTCCATTCGTGCGACCGCCACGCTGCATGGCGCCAGTAGAGCGTGATCTCGGCGTAGATGCCGCGTGAGAGATATATCCTGTGTGCGTAGTTTTTCGTCGAGGCCAACACCAGCTTGCCGAGCGTGATGTAGCCGGGGTCCAGATTAAGCGGCCGCGGCTCGCCGTGGCCGGCCGAGGCGGCGTATTCTTCTTCCCAGCGGTTGGTCAGCAGCTTAATCTCGGAGAGGTCCCCCTGGTCGAACGGCCGGTCGAACGTGAAGAAGATTTTCAGCAGGTCCTTGCCCATCGTCGGCTCGTAGTAATCTGTCTGATTGAACTGGAAGGCGGCACTTTCCATCGCCACCGGTCCCCAGGCTGCGGTGGTCCGATCGCGCGCCCAATCCAACGCCGCCCGGTGGCGGCTGAACGCCGCCAGCAGCAGCAATGCGCCGGATGGTGCGGTAGGTTGGGCCATTGGTAGGGGCTAGGGATTGGGGATTAGGGATTGGAAATTGATTGTTCGTTGGTTATTTTACCATGAGATTGGTTTTGGAGTAAGCCGCTTGCGGTACCACTTGTTAAGCATTTCGACAAATTCTACAATCAGGTGTTTGTTATCTTGCAACCATAAAAATTTATCCCACAAAAAGGCAGCAGATGTCGCGTCGCTATGTAAAGGAGCTGGGTCACAAGGATACGGTCGATGAGGTATTTATCGTCTCGGACAAGCAGCTTCGGCCCAATCGTGCCGGGAATTTGTACCTCCAGGTCAACCTGTCCGACCGCACCGGCTTGATCTGTGCCCGGCTATGGAACGCCAACGAGGCAGTATATAAGTCGTTCGCAAACGGCGATTACGTCCGGGTGGAGGGCGCCGCACAACTGTTCCAGGGCGCCATGCAGGTGATTGTCGCCAGGTTGGCCAAGGTCGATTTGCACGAGGTAAACGAGGACGACTTCACACCGGTCTCGAACGTCGAGGTCGATAAACTCATGCAGCGGGCCGGCGAGATGCTACGCGGTATGACCGACCCACACCTGCGAACGCTCGCCGAGTGTTTTCTGATGGACGAGCCGCTGATGGAGAAATTTACCCGTGCACCGGCGGGCGTGAAGAACCATCACGCATACAACGGCGGACTGCTGGAGCACGTGGTCAAGTTGATGGAGGTTGCAGGGCGCGTTTGCACGTGCTATCCACAGATTGACCGTGATCTGCTGCTAACCGGCGCGTTCCTGCACGATATGGGCAAAATCGACGAGCTGGGCTACGATCGCGAGATGGTCTACACCAACGAAGGACAATTGATTGGCCACATTGTCATGGCGGTCGGGCTGTTGGACGCCAAGGTTACCCAGTCCGAGAAACTCTCAGGCGAGCCGATCCCAAGGGAAACCGTGCTGCGGCTGAAACACATGCTCGTAAGCCATCACGGCGAGTACGAGCACGGCAGCCCGAAGTTGCCGATGACACTGGAAGCGGTGGCGCTGTACATGCTCGACAATCTCGATGCAAAAATCAACTCGTTCGACCAGCTTATGCGAGACGACCCGAACGTTGACAGCCCATGGACGCACTACCATGCGAACATCGGGCGGAAATTGTTCAAGGGCACTCGACACAGCACACACGATTAAATCTCCTTATGCAAAACACCGATCTGGAGCAAAAAATCCTCGATCACGTCAACCGGCCCGGTTACCAACCGGTTAAGCCCAGGGTAATCGCCAAAAAATTACAGGTGCCCAAGGAGCAGGCGGTCGAGGTGCGCCGGGCCGTCAAGCGATTGGTCAGAGGTGAACAGCTCGCATATGCTTCCGACCATCTCGTCCGACCGGCCGGGCCGAACGATCGCAAAAGCGGGCAGATCGTCGGCACGTTCCAGCGGACGCAAAAGGGGTTTGGGTTCGTGCGTCCGACTGCCCCTTTAACAATCTCGCCGGCGGAATCGGCCGATTCGGACAAATCGCAGGACATCTATATCCCTGCACGCCGGTCTGCCGACGCGGCAACCGGCGACGTGGTGCTGGTGCAACTGAAGCGGCGGCGGCCGCGCGATCCAGGCCCTCGCGGCGAGATCGTCGAAATCATCGAGCGGCAGACACACCAGTTCGTCGGCGCGTACTTCACCTCCGGCGGATCGTCGTACGTCCAGGTCGACGGCACACTGTTCGCCCAGCCGATTCCCGTCGGCGATCCGGGGGCGAAGAACGCACAGCCGGACGACAAGGTGGTGTTCGAGATGGTCCGATTCCCCTCGCCGGTGCACGACGGCGAGGGGGTGATTACCGAGGTGCTCGGTCCGCGAGGCAAACCGGGGGTCGATACGCTGTCGATCATCCGCGAGTTCGACCTGCCGGAGGAGTTCGACGAAGACGCCATGGAAGAGGCCCGGCTTCAGGCCGAGCAGTTTGACGAATCCGTGTCCGACGACCGGCTCGACCTGACCGGCGAGACGGTAGTGACAATCGATCCGGCCGACGCGAGGGATTTTGACGATGCAATCTCATTGAAGCAATTGGACAACGGCCACTGGTTGCTCGGGGTACACATTGCCGACGTGGCGCACTTCGTCCGGCCGAAAACGGCGTTGGACCGCCAGTCACGCGACCGTGCGACCAGCGTCTACCTGCCCGACCGTGTTCTGCCGATGCTGCCCGAGGTCATCTCGAACAGCCTGGCCAGCTTGCAGCCGGGGAAACCTCGCTACACAACGTCGGCCATGTTGGAGTTCACCGATGAGGGAGTTCGAACGTCGACCGAGGTCCACTCGGCGGTCATCCGTAGCGACAAGCGGCTTAACTACGGGCAGGTCGACGAATTCTTGGCAGACTCTGCACAAAAACACGGGCAAGATGCCCGTGCCACATGTCATGCCCGTGCCACACGTTTTGGCGAGAAGGTGCACCGGCTGCTGGGCGATATGCACACGCTGGCCATGACGCTGCGCCGACGGCGTATGAAGCACGGCGCGTTGGAATTGAACATGCCCGAGGTGAAGGTAGAGTTGGACCGCAACGGCAGTGTCACCGGTGCGCACGTAGAGGAAAACACCGTAAGTCACCAGATCATCGAGGAGTTCATGCTCGCGGCCAACGAGGCGGTGGCCGAGTTGCTGCACGAGAAAGGGTTGCACTTCCTGCGTAGAATTCACGGGCCGCCGACACCAAGGAAGCTGAAGGCACTTACCGAGTTCGTAAAAGAGCTTGGGTTTGAAGTCGAAAATCTTCAGAGCCGATTCGAGTTGCAAAAACTGCTCGAACGTGTAGTCGGGCAGCCACAGCAGAATGCGGTAAATTTCGCCGTGCTGCGATCCATGCAACGGGCGGAATACAGCCCAGTGGAGGAAGGACACTATGCACTGGCAAGCAAGTGCTACTGCCACTTTACCTCGCCGATCCGCCGTTACCCCGACCTGACCGTGCATCGGCTGATCCACACAGTGCTGGCCGGCCGTAAGCCGCGCAACGATTACGACGAGCTTATCATGCTGGGCCGACACTGTAGCGATCGGGAACAACGTGCGGAATCGGCCGAGCGCGACCTGACAAAGCTGAAGCTCCTGCACTACTTAAGCGAACGGATCGGCGAAGAGATGGACGTGGTGGTTACCGGGGTTGAGAACTTCGGGTTGTTCGTGCAAGGTATCGAACTGCCGGCCGAGGGGCTGATCCGCACCGACTCGCTTACCGACGACTATTACCGGCTCGACCGCGCCACGCACACGCTGGCCGGTTATCGCTCTGGCAACGTCTACCGGCTGGGCGAGAAGCTCCGTGCGGCCGTCGCCCGGGTCGATCTGGATCGGCGAGAACTGGACTTTCGGCTCATTCGGCGCGAAGCGTAATTGTAATGTTTCACACTTTGAATTATCATGACAATTACTATGTTAAAACAACGCATAGGCATGATCGGCGCCGGGCGGATGGCCACGGCGTTGGGTAAAGGTTTTGTCCGCTCGGGCCTGGTGGCAGCCGAAGACATAACGGCCGCCGACCCGGACAGTAAGGCCGGAGAACGCTTCGCCAAGGCCACCGGCGGAAAAACCTTCGAGGAAAACTACAAGGTAATCGCCGGCTCGGACGTTATCTTCCTTGCCGTCAAGCCGCAGCAGATGGCGGCGGTCACAGCAGAGTTGGCCGGAAAGATCACCGCCGATAAGCTACTGGTCTCGATCGCCGCTGGAGTCAGGTTGGCAGCGATTGCCGAGGTGCTCGGGCCGGACGTAAAACTGGTCCGCGTAATGCCGAACACACCGTGCCTGGTCGGCCATGGCGCCTGCGGGTTCTGCCTTGGGCAGAATGCCACCGAGGAGGACGGCAAGGTGGTCGAACAACTACTCGGAGCGGTCGGAATCGCATACCGCGTAGGCGAGAAGCTGCTCGACGCCGTGACCGGTCTGTCCGGCTCCGGCCCGGCGTTCGTGTACATGGTAATCGAGGCGCTCAGCGACGGCGGTGTGCGGATGGGCCTGCCTCGCAATGTCGCCACCGCACTGGCGACACAAACGGTCCGAGGGGCCGCCGAAATGGTCGCCGTTACCGGCGAGCACACCGGCGTGCTGCGCGATCGGGTAACCAGCCCCGGCGGCACCACCATCGCCGGCATCGAGGCGTTGGAGTCGGCCGGGTTGCGTGCCGCGCTGATGTCTGCGGTCGAGGCCGCCACGCGGCGGTCCGCCGAGTTGGGTGCTGTGTCGTAATTGAAAAAGGAACTTCCAATGTCGATGTTCGAAGACGGCCGATACAGTTGGCGCGAGACGTACTTCGTGCTGTTTAGTTCCAACAACCGCCCGAAGTTGAAAACGGTACAAGAGGCCATTGCCGCGATGAACGAGCACTATGTGTTGACGAACCTAAACGAGGACGAGAACGGGCTGTTCGATTCACTGACATTGCTCTCGCCTGACGACTTCGCCGCGCTGGATATCTGCTACATCGACGGGGAGGAGGTACTGGAGCAGGCATCCGAACTGGTCGAGCAGATGAAGCCGACCGCCTGCGAGCCGAACGAGATAGCCGCCGTGAAGCAAATTGCCCGGTGTGACGCCCGGTTCGACGTCTTGCACTTCGAGGAAGTGCCGGAGTTTTCCGAAGACGAAGACGATATGCTTGATCCCAGCGCGCTGCTGCTGGTGCTCGGCGAGTTGGCAAAGATCACCGGCGGGGTTGCCGTAGACCCTCAATCCGGGTCGGTGATTTCCGGCGACGGATAGCCGATTGCGAATTGGCCGTGCATCATAACAATCACCATACCCTTGACATACAATTTTCGGCGTGCATAATAGAATTGTCGGGAAGGATTTGAACAACAGAACGGGAATAACTATGCGAGCACAAGAATTTGTCGAACTACTCAAGATTCAACCGTTTGTGCCGTTGAGAATACACATGACCGACGGCAAGTTCTTTGATATCCGTCATCCCGAGCTTGTTCTCGTGCTTCGTTCGCGCGTGGATATCGGTGTTGCGTCTGACCCGACAAAAGGTGTCCTGGATCGTGTCGAGCATTGCTCGCTTTTGCACGTTGTTCGTGTGGAACAACTGTCGTCTCCGTCTCAGACCAAGTCGGTTTAATGTGGTTTCGTGCTGAAGGATTTATTTTTCAATCCGCTCTACCCGGCTAATTGCTTCTCCTCGGGTGAATCGCGTGGTTATCTGCTCACCGGGTGTTAAATCGGTGGCGTTGCGAACCACACTGCCGTCGGCTGTCCGCTTAGTCAGGCTGTAGCCGCGTCCAAGAACGGCCAGCGGGCTGAGCGATTCGAGTTGCAAGGCCGCCGCGTCGGTCCGCTGCCGGGCGTGTTTCGTGTAGTTGCGAATTGCCAGGGTGCAGCGGCCTTCCAACTCGTCAATCCGCCTGGCCCTCTCGTGGACGAGTTGATACGGCCGGCGAAAGGCGTGATGTGCAGCCAAGGCATCCAGCTTTGATCGGGCGGATACGGCACGCGACCGAAATGCCGTTGTCAGACGCTTCCGGTACTGGCCGAGCATACCGGACAGCTCGTCGGAGGACGGTGCGACCAATTCGGCCGCCTCGCTGGGCGTTAGTGCCCGAACGTCGGCGGCAAGGTCTGAAAGCGTCACGTCGATCTCGTGGCCTATGGCCGAGACGGTCGGGATCGGGCAACCGGCGATCGCACGGACGACCACCTCCTCGTTGAACGCCCAAAGGTCCTCAAGGCTCCCGCCGCCGCGGGTGACCACGACGCAATCTACCGGCCTGGTGAGCCGGGCAACCGTGGCTATGGCCTCTGCAATCTCATCGGCGGCGCCTTGCCCTTGCACCCGAGTAGGCACAATCAGCACATCGGCGCCGCGCCAGCGGCGACCGAGCACCTTGAGGAAGTCGTGTATCGCAGCACCGGTCGGGCTGGTCACCACAGCGATCCGGCGTACGAATTCCGGCAGCGGTTGCTTTCGGGCAGTGTCGAACAGCCCTTCGCGCTGGAGTTTATCTCGGAGTTGCCGCAGGGCCAACTCTAACGCTCCGATCCCACGCGGTTCGATCCCATCGACGATCAACTGATAGCTTCCACGCGGTGCGTAAACGTCGATGTGCCCGTGGCAGATCACCTCCAGGCCGTCGTGCAGGTCGAACCGTAATTTAGCGGCGGAGTTTCGCCAGATGGCCGCCCGAATCTGTGCACGGTCGTCCTTCAGCGTGAAATAACAATGTCCCGAGCCGGGTCGGGCAAGGTTCGATACCTCGCCGGCCACCCAGACCGTCGGAAACGACGATTCCAGCAGGTCCTTGATCCGTGCGGTCAACTCGCAGACCGAGAGGACTCGTTTTTGTGGCTTGTTTGTAGTCGTCATGAGGGAAAAGGCCGCTTGCGGCTTAGCAATGATTTATGCCCCGCGACGCAGTCGAGGGGCTTTTGTACGGCAGTCGAAATTTTCGTATAACCGTTGGCACCGCAACGGTGCACCACTGCGACTATTACATACCTGTCCGACCTTACGCGTGCCGGCGGCGGCCCAGGCCTCCGCCTCAAGTGTCAGGCGATTCATAATCTGCTCGACCTTCTGGCGGAAATGTTCCAGCCCTGCGCGGTCGAGGTTCGGCGGGATGTAGATGTTTTCACTGGCGATGACCCTGGCGCGTGAAAAAGGCCGTGGGATGGCGAACCGGTCCCACGCATTTTTCACCCGCCACGGACGATCATACCCGTGGCCCCCCACCACCAGCGGCAATCCCAGCTTCGATGCAATGTAGATCGAGCCGGGTGACAGCCGTCGACGCGGCCCGCGCGGTCCGTCGGGTGTAATTGTCAGGTGCATGTTGCGGCTCTTCGCCAGCAGCTTGCGGATCGCCGCCACACCACCGCGATTGGTCGAGCCGCGGACGAAGTCGAATCCAAGGTGGTACGCCGCGTGGGAAAGTATCTCTGCGTCGCGATGGCGCGAGAGCAACATCGAAATGTTGCAATGGCCGTATATGTAGATCGGCAGCAAGATGTACTCGTGCCAGAAGATGTATATCTTCTGACCATGACACTTCGGACTGGACGGGTCAACCGAGCGATCGTAGTACGCGATCTTGTAATCGAGCGTGCTCATATACGTCTGAATGGCCGCAGCGCCGAGCAGGCCGCCGATTTTGTTCAGCAGTGGGCTGTCGAGTTTCATGTTTTGCAATCGTTGCTAAGCCGCAAGCGGCTAATCTCTATTCCATTCCCCAGAAAACACCTCTACCGCCTCGCCGGTTAGGTACACGTGATTGTCGTCGGCCCAGTACAGTTCGAGATTGCCGCCGGGCAGGTGCGCGGTGATTTTTTTGTTGGTATGTCCCAGGAGCACGCCTGCCACGCATACGGCCGCCGCGCCGGTGCCGCAGGAGAGCGTCTCGCCGCTGCCGCGCTCCCATACACGCATTCGTATCTCCGATGGCGAAATCACTTCGACGAACTCTGCGTTTACGCGGTTGAAAAAGTGCGGATTGGTTTCAACCTTCGGTCCGATTTCCAACACCCAACGGTCGGTCAACTCCTCGACAAACGCAACACAATGAGGGTTGCCCATCGAGACGCATGTTACCTCCAGCCGTTCACCATCGACGACAAGCTCGACCCCGGCCGCCGGGCCGCCGTCTATCGCCGGGTTGGACGGCAGCGTGGTCGGGACCGACTCGGGCAGCAGTATCGGCTCGCCCATGTCTACCTTGACGCGACGAACCAGTCCGTCGTCCACTTCCAGTTCGAGACTGAGCAGCCCGCCGCCGGTGGCGACCGTTAGCGTTTTATTGCGGCAGATGCCGTGGTCGTAGACGTATTTTGCGACGCATCGGATGCCGTTGCCGCACATTTCGGCCTCGGAGCCGTCGGCGTTGAACATTCTCATCCGTGCGTCGGCCGTGTTGCTCGGGCAAATCAGGATCAGCCCGTCGCCGCCGACGCCGAAGTGTCGGTCGGAGACTGCCCGGGCCAACCCGGCCGGGTCGTTCGGGCCAGGTTCTTCGAAGCAGTTCACGTAGACGTAATCATTGCCCGTCCCGTGCATTTTGGTGAATCGCATTGTTGCATCTTAGGAGATTCACCCGGGCATGGCAATGCCGAGTCAACTTGTTTAGCCGCCGCGTTCATGCGGCGTTCTTCCCCGGCGTGGACGCCGGGGAAGAACTGCCAACGCTCACCCGCTCATGTCCAGCAAGTTGCCGCTCTGGCCGGTGGTGTCTTTGGATTGCACCGTCGGTGTGGTAGTCGATTCGGCGTCCGGCTGTTCGCCCTCGAGGTTTGGAGCTTCTTCCCAGAGCCGTCGTCCGTCGGCGTCGCGGTCCTCGGTCTCATGGTCGTCGCCGTCGGCCTCACCGATTCCGGCGGCCGCTTCGGCCTTTTGATCGCTTTGGACGCGGCGTTGCTGTCCGGCAACGTCTTGCCCTGTCCGCTCAACGTCCGAGCCGTGTACCTGTTGCAGCGGTGAGCCGGCCGCGCTGCCGGCGATGCCTCCCAATGAACCTATGCTCATAAGAAAGCTCCTTGTGTTGGAATGTCTCAAACAAATATAGGTTTTAGATAAGGGGGAAGGCGGAAGGGGGAAGGCTGATTTCGATTTCCCCCTTCCCCCTTCCGCCTTCCCCCTTCCCCTTTACTTCCTAACTCTTATTCCATGTTCGACATTCGGCATCCATTGCCTGGCTTCCGGGACCATTTGCAACTCGTCGGTGAGTTGTTGCAGCGCCTGATTGACGCCCGGGAACGCCTCTCGACAGGTTTTCGGGTTTTGCAGTGTACCGTCGACGTGGATCAACATAATTTGCTGACTGGCGCCGCGGAACAACTCCTTGATTATTGGCACGTCCAGCTCGCCGCGACCGACCGTTGCGTGGAACGTCAGCCGAACGTCCTGCTGTAAGTTCATCTCGCCCTTGCCGAACAGGCTGATGGCGTCGCCTTTGAAATTGATCTGATCGAAGTAGATGTGCTCTCCTTGGATACGGAAGTCGATATCGCTGGTGCTGAAGGCGTTCGGGTCGGGCATGCGAATGCTGAGGATTTTCAGCATTGCGATCATAAGCGGCAGCTCGTAGATATTTGCTTCTCGCAACCGGATATTACCCCGGCCGACCATGGCGTTTCGGCTGAACCCGTTCCCGTGGAGATCGAGCGTGGCCATAACCGTTCCGCGGAGGTTCTGCCGTCCGTTCATGACCTCCTGTGCGCAGCGGCTCAAATCGGCCCGGGTCAGCACAGCGTGCACGGCGTATTGCGGCGTGGCGCCTTTGGCGACCCAGGCGTCGCCGAAGACGATCCCGCCGAAGAGCTTTGCGCTTAGCGGTCGCGATTGCTTAGGCTCAGAGCCATCGATTGCGGAGGTCCCGGTCTCTTGGCGATCGACCCAGGAACCCAACAACACACGACGTTCGTCGATCCACACGGGTCCTCGCACTTCAGTGAATTGGCAATCTTTGTATGTAAGCGAGTCGATGTCCAGTTCACCTCGGCAGTGGAATTGCCGTCCGTCGGACGCCCCGGCGAACGTTGCACTGCCGTAGATATTTTCCAACTTCATCCCGCAATCGAGCGCCCCTTGGTGCAGGCAGACGTTCATATCCCATTGTGTTTTGGGCGTGTGGCCGGTGCGTGCGTCACCTACAAGGTCGAAACTGCCGCGCAGGCTGACCGGCCCTTCGAGATTCAACCGACCGAGTGTTTTTTTCACCCGTTCGGGCATGGTGCCCATAAGTTCACGGTCGAGTCGGAGCCGATCTATGGCAAGCCGATCGAAGTGCATCCGCCACTGCCCGTCCGGCATCAGGTCGCAGTGCCCGGACGCCGAGAGCTTGACCGGTCCGTGTTCGGCCTTCAGCCGCTGGAGGGTTACGTGCCCGTCGTTGTAGACCAGCACGCCGTGCAATTTTTCCAGTCGATATGGAAATTGGACCGGACAGATAGACACAGAATCGTCCTGTGGCTCGACCCGTACACCCACGCTCAGTCGTCTTTGGTCGGGCAGGTATCGCACATCGCAGCCGATGCCGATACGGCCCTTTGGCCGCAGGTCGTTCCATATCCGGCGTATATCCGGCTTCAATGCGTCGCGCAACTCCTCATCCAGTGGAACGTCGGCTGCGGCGAACTTAAGCAGCAATTCGTGACCCTCTGAGACGGGTGTAAAATATCCTTCGCCGGTTACCCGGCCGGTGTCGTTCGTGCCCTCCAGGTCGCGCAGCACCCAACGGTCGTCGAGCATTTCGATCACGCCGTGAATATTACTGAGCGGATACGGAAACTTCTCGTACTTAATCGAACAGCGATTCAGTCCTATAAGCAGGTGTTTTCTAAGCGGCACGTCGGCCGACAGTCGCGATAGCCGGACGTAGAAGTCGACCGTGCCGCGCGGGCGCAGCGAGCGGACTACCCGGCGCGGCCCTTCCGGCAGCGCAACGACCAGTTTTTCGTCGATTGGTATAGCTTCCGCCTTGGCCTCGAACCAGCCGACCGGATTGGAGTTCAGGTTGTGCACCTCGGCGTCGAGCCGCACCGGCCGGTTGCCGTTGTGTGCGGTCAGGTGGACCTCAAGATGCTCGTTTTTTAGCTGCAAGGTTCCCTTGCCGTGGTCCAGGCGATAAGGGAACTTGTAATGTGCGAACGAAACATTTTGGCATCGTGCCGAGACATCCGGCCGCCAATTCCGCCCGTCGAACGAAAGTTTCACCTCCGCATCGACCAAACCCGACGGGCGGTACTTGTGCCATTGGTCTTGTAGCTGTTCCGGCAAACATTCCAGCAGCCGGTCGTCCAACTCCAACTGCCGGACGCTCGCCTGAAGCATCCGTGGGCTGGTCGGCTCGAAACCGTCCTGGCGGTACGACAGCCGCAACGTCGCCTGGTTGCTCCGGGCGACCATCTCGCTTACATCCAGCCGCTCGTTGCTTAGCCGGAACGTCGCACGTATGTCGGTCAATGAATGCGGCAGCCGCGGGTCGTCTATCCGGCCATGTACGAGCCGGCCGGATAATTCATAGCGATACGGCTCCTTGGCCGAAGGGTCAAACGCTACTTGAAACTTTGCGGCACATCCTCCGCGTAGTCCGCCCAGCGCGGCAAGTTTTTCCGCCAATGGGCCGGGCAACGAACGGTACAGATCGCCCGAAAGCTCCAAGCCCTCGATCACTCCGCCGATCGACCACGACCGATCCTTGAGATCGACAACGCCTTGAAACGTCGCCCGACGCAGATGGTCGCCGGTGAGCGTTCCTTGCAAAATGCGTTTGTCGTGGTTAGTCACGGCCGAGACGGCCATGCCACTATTAGAGGCCGTGCCACACGTCAGCACAAGATTGACCTCTCGCAGTGTCAACATGCCGGAGGGGTTTTTCTGCGGGTCGAATATCTCGACGACACTGTTCTCGACGATTACCTTCGGCGGACGGTCGCTGAACTTGGGCACGGGCAACAGTTTCGAGATACCGTACGTGCCGTCCGGACGCCGCACGGGGCGAAGCGTCGAACGGCGAATCCTGATCTCCGTGACCTGCGGCTTCTCGGCGATCAAATCCCGCCAATCGGTCGAGCAGCGAAGCATGACCTCGTCGATATAGATCAACTCGGCAGGTCCGTCCGCACCCGGCTCGACAATCGACAGACCGCGTACCTCGATCCCTTCCCCTTCCACCAAGTAGGCGGAACGGATCGAGACCTTCAAGTTGGTATAGTGCTGAGATAACATTGCCTCCACCCGGTGACGAATTTCATCGTTCATCCGGTAGTAGAGGTACGACGCCGCCACGACGCCGCCGATGGCACCCAACACCAGTACCCACATGAAGCAGGACCAGCAGAAGTTGATCACTCGGGAAATGATTGGTTGTTATCCTCCATGGTCGTTGTCAGCTATCAGCTATCAGTGGTCAGTGCCCCCGCACGCAGTGCGGGGGCTTTTACTCATCTCCCTTCTCCCTTCTCCCTTCCGTTACGCGCCGTGAAAGCACGGCGGCTAAATGTGATTTTTCCCACTCCGCCAACCACGCCGGCCGCCAGCACTATCAGCCCGAGCATGGCCGGCTGACGGTATCTGATCGAGCCGATGAACACGGCGTGCAACATGGTGAAATACACCGCCGGGAGCCAACATAATATGTACGGCCAACCGAGCCGAATCGTTCCGACGGCCCCAAGAATTCCCAAAATCAGGATCGGGGTGTATGTAAGGGCTACTGTCAGGCGGACAGGCCAGGCGGACAGGCTCGGCTCGTTCGGCCAGATGTTCCAGGTCCGCATTACCTTGACGGCAGCCAGCCTGACCGCCCGGGCCGGGTTGCTCATGGCCCAGTGAATCGCTTCCGTACGGAGCCGGCGGTCGAGCCGGACCTCGAACGGTTCTGAAGGTTGCTCCTGCGATTTATCCGATCGACTGCGCATCTGCTCAGAAAACCTATCGACGAACTCCATGTTACTTGCCCCGGTTGCCGCCGGGTTCAGTCCGTCGTACAGACTGGCGCCGACTTGCAGCGTGGTTGGCACGAATCGGCCTGTCACCTGCGCGTTGCGAACCCACCACGGCGTCATGGCGACGATCAGTCCTAGCAGCATGGCTGCGCCGATCCCGATCTGTCGCAATTTCTGCCCGCACACCACCACTGAAATCAGCATTGCCATGGGCGTGAACAACAGCCAGCTTGGTCTGACGAGCGTTGCCGCCCCGGCGGCCAATCCGGCACCGATTGCCGGCAGCCAGACATTGCGCAACGACTCGACCCTTAGTGCCAGCGTCCAGAGCGCAAGCTGAACCAGCATAAGCACGCAGAACGGCGCCTCGCTGAGCACCAGCGCACCGACGGCGATCGCACCCGGGTAAAACGCCGCAACTGCCGCGGCGATCAGCCCGGTTCGCTCATCGAACAACATCCGTCCCAGCCACCAGACACACAACACGGCCAACGTTCCCAGCACGGCACTTTCCGCCCTTGCCCACATTACCGGCGGTTCATTGCCGCCGAGCAGAAAAATCGGGGCCAACATGACCGGATAGCCGGGCGTGCGGAAGATTTCCGCGTCGTCTGAGCCGTACCGATACGGTTGACCGCCGGCGACGGCCCGGCCGAGCGTCCAATAGCTTTCGCTGTCGCCGAATCCGAATCGTCCGTCTAAACGCGACTGCCAGTAGGCAGCTACCGTTAGCCGGACGGCCAGGGCCAACGTCAGTATCAGCGCAAGTTGCTTCCATGCAGCCGAATTCATTCGTGCATTGCCGTCGCTATTGGGTCAGTGCGGGAAAGATAGACCAGGTATGGTACTCTGGAGATGCTTCAGGGGTCAAGGCAAATTCGGGTCGATTTATACATGGAAAACCCATTTACATCCGCTACGCAAATTGTATACTCCAGGCTGCAATCGGTGGCGGCACTGCTTGCATCGAGGTTCGCCGTTCCTTTCACTTTTCAGGAGGACACAATGGCATCGTTACCATCTTATGTTGCAGCGGCACGGCCCGTGCCGCCGGAGAACCGCGCGGCGTGGTTCAAAAACACCGCACCTACGTACGCCGGAATCATGTTGTGGTTTGTGTTCTGGCAATCTCTTGTTGGGGCAGGCGACACGCCGGGCGGTGTGCTGGCCGCGGGGCTGCCGATCGCTCTGCTCAGCCTGGTGCTGGCGGCGTTGATTTGCCATGCACTGTTTTACATGGTGCCTGGGCTGTTGGGGATGAAGTCGGGATTGCCGCTGTACGTAGTCGGCACCTCGACGTACGGTGTCCGGGGCGGGTTCCTGATGCCGGGGTTCCTGATGGGGCTTTTGCAATTCGGCTGGATTGCCGTTAATGCGTTCGCCGTATCTATAATACTGTGCAAGTGTTTTAGTATCGGGCTGAATGCCGACGGCAGCGTGGCGGTGCCCGGGGCGACACACGGCATTATTGCAGGGGTGTTTGCCGCCGGGGCGGCCTTCATGGGACTGAAGGGAATTCAGTATGTGGCAAAGGTGGCCACTTACCTGCCGCTGATACCGCTGGTCGTACTCGTTGTGCTGCTGGTCAAGTCGGCCGGCGGACTCGGAGAGTTTACGCCGGAGAAGGTCATCGGTGCAGGAGTGGAAGCTACGCTGTCCGAGACCATCGTGGTGAAAGAGACGATCTCGGATGACGACAAAGAAGTTGTCATCGCAGAAAAAACTGAGGTTACAGCCGAGGCCGCCTGTCCGCTTACAAAATTCGGCGTGATCGCTATTATGTGTACGTATATCGTCGGTTTCTTTGCTACCGCCGGTGCGGCGGGTGTAGACTTCGGCATGAACAACCGCAACGAAAACGACGTGCAATGGGGCGGGCTGATAGGAGTTGCACTGGCCACGATCTTAGCCGGAGGGTTGGCCATCCTGATTGTCGCCGGCGCCTACGGTGCTGGAATGGTGCCGGAGAATATGGCCGGCAACCTCAATCCGGTCGACCTGATGAAAGGCGGCATCCTCACTGCGAGGACCGCCAATGTAATCATGATCTTGTTGGCCGTATCGGCTTTCCCGCCCGCTTGCTTCTCGGCGTTCATTGCGGCGAACAGTTTTAAGACCACGCTGCCGAAGGTAAATCCGTTCATCTCTGTTGGGTTGGGAACCGCTACGGCGATCATCTTTGCGGTGACCGGTCTGGCCGGCAAGGTGGTGATGGTATTTGTAGTGATCGGTGCATCTTTCGGGCCGGTGTGCGGTGCGATGGCCGCCGACTATCTTCTGGCCGGCCGTCGTTGGGCAGGTCCGCGTGCGGGGTTCAACCCTGCCGGGTGGATATCCTGGCTCGTCGGATTCGCCGTCGGGGCGGCCGAATTCCTGGCCATGATCCCGGGGCTGGAATGTCTGGCCGGCAAGGTGCCGGCCCCGCCAGTGGCGGCCTTCATTGTAGGCTTTGTGCTTTACTTCGTCTTGGCTAAGGCAGGGCTGGAGAGCAAGAGGGCAGTGGGTAGTGGATAGTGGGTAGTGGATAGGATGAACCATTTAGCCGCCGTGCTTGCACGGCGCGTGGCGAATGGCGGCGATCTACTTCCAGAGTCCCCTATTTAGCCCCGGGTGAATACACTCGGGGCTAGCGGGAAACGCTTGCCACGTTTGCCCGCCGTGTATTCACGGCGGGCTAAATGGAAAAACTGCTAACTACCGAATTTTATTCGGTGTTGCTCATGGTTTCCATTGTGCTATACTTTTTAGAGGTTTGGAAAATCGATTCATTTTACCAAGTACCCTAAACAGTAATGACAAATCAAGGAGGAGGTGACGTTATGGCAAAGGTAGCTTTAGGCTCGAACGCCGATCAGATCGGTGAGGTGGCCGGGACAGTATGGCAAGCCTTGTCGAAACATGGTCCCTTGAGCATGACCAAGCTGGTAAAGGCGGTTGGCCAGCCGCGCGACGTGGTGATGCAGGCCATCGGTTGGCTTGCTTGCGAAGGCAAAGTTCTGATCGAAGATGAGGGTCGCGGCAAGATCGTCTCGCTCCACTGAACAGTGTCCGGGAATAAATTGGTGTGCAGGCGTGATGCACAAAGCACTGCTTCTGACGAAGCAGTGGCACACCAGTTCTAAATTACCAAAGGAAATTACGATATGAAATTTTCATCCGTTGGCGCGGCGGTTGCTTATAGAATGTTTGTCGTTTTTGCCGTCGCATCGGTGGCGAGCCTACAGGCAGAGCCGATCTCTGTCGACAAACTGGAGGCCCCGGCTGCCGACGCCGACAAGCAAGAGCCGGAAGTGGCCGGCGCCGTCGAGGCGTTCAAAAACCAGGACTTCGACGGAGCGTTGAAGTTGTTGCAAGAGGCGGCGAAAAAACACCCCGATCTGCCGCCGCCGCAGGTCATCATGGCCCAGTGGTTCTCGCAAATCAAGCAGGGTGGCGCAGTCCGGGCGTCACTGGAACGTGCGGTGATCGAATCGCCCGACGACCCGGAGGCGTATATTATCCTGGGCGATGTCGCCTTGCACGCCAAACGAATTACCGAGGCCGAATTGCTCTACGCCAAGGCGAATTCGCTTCTGGCTGGGTTTACCAAGAGTGCCGATCGGAAAAAGGTTCTTCAGCCGCGTGTCTACAGCGGCCTGGCGGCCGTGGCGGAAGCCAGGGGAGATTGGCCCACCGCACAACAGCGTCTCGAAGACTGGCTGAAAATCGACCCGAACAACACTGCCTCGCTGCAGCGGCTCGCCCGGGCACTGTTCCAACAAAAAAAGACTACCAAGGCGCTGGACAATCTAAAAGCAGCAGCCAAGGCCGATCCGAACGTGCTGACGCCGGCCGCAAGGCTCGCACAGTTTTACGAACAGGCCGGAGACCGCGATAACGCCAAAAAATGGATGATCTATGCCCTGCAGGTCGCACCGAAGGATCTGCGAACCAGGTTGGTCGCCACACAATGGGCACTGGAAACCGGTCAGCTTAAGGAGGCACAACAGCAAGCCGCAGCGGCAATGCGGCTCGACCCGAAATCGCTGGAAGCCAAGGTGCTGCGAGGGGTAATCGCACTGTTCCGGAAGGATTACAAGGCGGCCGAGACGTATTTCGAGTCGGCACATCTGCAATCGCCAGGCAACTTCGCGGCAAGCAACAACCTGGCATTGGCGCTGGTCGAGCAGAACAGCGAAGCCAAACGACAACGTGCGTTGGAGTACGCCCAAAGCAACGCCCGACAATATCCGAATGCAACCGAGGCCGGCTCCACGTACGGCTGGGTGCTCTACAAGCTCGGACGGATCGAGGAAGCAGAGCAGGTGTTGCGTCAAACGGCCGCCAAGGGGAACTTCAGTGCAGATACCGCCTACTACATGGCCCGGGTCTCAGCCGACCGCGGCCGGAAGGATGATGCCCGGCGACTACTCGAATCTGCACTTAAGACCACCAGACCCTTTTCGCAACGGCAAGAGGCCGAGGCTCTGCTGAAGAAATTAAGCAAATAAAAAAAGATCATGGCAGCCGATCCGTCGTCTACCATGATCTCTATCCTGAAACGGGACAATCCACGTCCCGCCCTCCCGGCAGGTCTATCAGAAGAAATCGGCCCTGGGAACCGGTCTGCTGGAGCCGATTTTGCCTTTTTTACCGATTTTCGCTCGGCATCACAACTACCGTAGTTCCACCACACCTCGAGCAACCCGTTCCAACGCGATACCAAAATGCCTGCCACTTGGCCCTTTCCTGGCAATAGCCGTCCCAGGCGTTGTCGCAACAGTTCGGCTGACACTGGCAGCAGCCGGGCGTCAGGTTGAAACCTGGTGACGCGTAACATCCAGATGCATAGTAGCCCATATCTCTGTACTGACTACAATTGACGCACTTCGCCGACTCATCAGAGGCAAGTTCATCGGTGGCAACAGCCTGGCCGACCAGTACTCCTGCGGCCAGCATGGCAAAAAACCAATCAATCCATCGCATAAAAGCATCTCCATACACTGCCACTGTCTCATCGGCCGACCACCGCAACTGTCCGTACGGACCGTTAGTATTCTTCGGCCAATGCCCGGCCACAGTCCACATCCATTCCTCTTCCAGCCCCAATGCCCTGCCACCCCCCCTACGTACGGGTTTGGCGAATGTTTACGCTTGCCGCGTCGTCGAAAATCCACACATAAATTGTTTTTCTTTCTGCGTTTTGTGGTAATTTTTTGGACGGGCTGGGGGTTTTTGGAAAATTTTCAAAAAATTTTGATTTAGCCCTTGACAAACAAAGGGGAAGTGTTAGAATCCCAACTGAGATTGAGAATCGTTCTCAATTTCAATAACACATGAACGGGCCGGCGGCCAAGGACAAGTATTGCACCAGCCTCGACCGCCGGCGGTACGGACAACC
>DAOWNK010000320.1 GCA_030642635.1 Pirellulales bacterium | reverse complement strand
GTTCGGGTAGGTTTAGCCATGGTTTGGGGCTACGTTAGTAAGTCTGGGGGTTGTTTTTGTGGCCATTATGGCCGTTTAACGGCTGCCATTGCACCGGGACCCCTATTTTATTTCGGTAGTTGCGGCGGCCGTTTCCCACAATCACTTCTGAATCCAGTGAATCTATCATCCCGCCGGGAGATCGGAAAGGGGGAGGAAAGGCTGGGTGCGCTCACTTTTTGGTCATTTGGGTACTGAAGACCAGATCAGGAGACGGTAAATAGCATGACTTTTTTCTTGTTCAGTGGTATAATAATGCAGAGGAGGAAGAATAATGGTATACCATGGAACTATTAAAAACGGCATTGTAGCGCCAGAGAATGCATTTCCTTGGCCGGATGGAACAAAGGTAACCGTAGACGTCTCGGTTCATGGTGACAACAAAGCTACAAAGAGCCAGATCGGAACACTATACGACCGACTGAAACCGTTAATTGGAAAAGCAGAGGGCTTGCCGTCAGACCTGGCGGAAAATCACGACTACTACCTTCACGGACGACCTAAAAAGTGACACCTTTGTTCGCCGATACGTTTT
The DNA here is from genome assembly GCA_030642635.1 of Pirellulales bacterium. Lineage (GTDB taxonomy): Bacteria > Planctomycetota > Planctomycetia > Pirellulales > Thermoguttaceae > DAOWNK01. The sequence continues at coordinate 2,457 of DAOWNK010000320.1, read as the reverse complement.
TTTATCTGGCACTGCTCAACCACGACGATGCAGCCCACCAAAAATCCTCACATTTGTTGCAGACACTGAGTGCGCCCACAGTTACTACTGCCTGGGTAATGACCGAAATTGGCGACGCATTGGCCGGACCAATGCAACGTCATCTTTTCTTGGACCTGCTGAAAAGGTTGAGTGTCGATCAGGGGGTAACTATTATTTCGCCTACAAAAGAACTTTTCGATAGTGGTATCGATTTCTATGCACGCCGACTCGATAAAGAATGGTCATTGACAGATTGCATTTCATTTGTCGTGATGCATCAACTCGGCATAACGGACGCACTTACCGGCGACCGACATTTTGAGCAGGCGGGTTTCAATGCGCTGTTGAGGTAGGCGCGACAACTACAAAACCAGCATCACGGGTGGCTTTCAACGCCGTGCTGTTCCCGATGCACACGCCCGGGCACCGCGTGGCGGCTGGTGCCGGGGTGATGGGCGGGATCGCGGCGGAGGGCCTTCTGTGCGGCGATCTTTCCGGCCGTCGAGTCGATCGGTTCCTCGGCATCAACGCGGTTTCGGGTAACCCAAACCAACAACGCCGGCAACATCACAAGCGAGGTGAACAGGCAGCAGCTCACACCTAGCGTCAGCACTCGGCCAAGGCTTTGCAGCCCCCGATGGTTGGCGATCATCAGGCTGCCAAACCCGACCATGGTCGTAAGCGAGGTAATCAGCACGGCCGAGGCGGTCGAGGGACTCATCCGGTATCGGCCCTTCTGCCGTCGGAAGTCGTGCACCACGTGCACTCCGTCGTCGATACCGATGCCTAGTATCAACGGCAGCACGATCATGTTGGCCGGGTTCAGCGGAACGTTCAGAAACCCCAGCAACCCGAACAACTGGACCATCCCAAGCGCAAGCGGAACCATCGCCAGCAACGTGTAACGCAGGCTGCGGAAGTCGACGTACAGCACGACCAGTATGGCGGCCAAAGCGTACCAGCCGGCCTGTTCGTAGCTGCGCTTCATCTGCCGCGAGGCCTCATACGTTTGCAGCGGGTTGCCGGTTGCGCGTGGATCGACGCTGCGCACCTGGTAGACGAACTTCTCCATGGCGTCCATGTCCCAGATGTCGCCCTTGGCGTATATCTTAAGCAGATACCGGCCGCGGTGGCCGACGAACCGGGTGACCAGTCCCTCGGGCAGGTCTGTCAGCTTCGGCGGCTCCGGGTTGGACATTGCCCGGAGCATGTGCAGACGGCTGAGCAAGTCGCCGGCCATGCGCTGTTGGTACTTGTCGAGTCGATCCCAACACTCGACAAGCGGCATCTGGCGCAGTTTGTCGCGGATTTGCTCAAGTTGCCGCTGGGTCTTGACGGTTCGCGGATTGACCGACAGCAGCACCTGTCCGCGAGCCAACATCTTGCCCAACCGGTCGGGCGGATCGACCGGGATGGTCGGCGAGCGCTCGCGCAGGTTCGCCAGACGGCCGTGAATTCGCTCGATGATCGGGCTGGTCTGCTGGTGATCGGCCGGGAAGAATCGTGCGATGTCTTCCACTCGCTCGACTGAATCGAGTTGCTCGAACCGCCGTTTCAGCACGAACAACTCCTTGGGGCTTTCGGCCATCGACAACGCGAACCAAACGCTCTGGTCGCTTTCGTTCAGCAGCTTGCGTTCCAGTTCGACGCTCTCCATACCCTCCGGCTGGAGATTCAACAGGTTGTGGTCGTACCACAGCCGACTCATACCCAGCGACAAGGCAACCGTAAGCACACCGGTTACGACCAACAGCAGTCGCGGTTTGCGAAACAGCGGTCCCAGCCAGCCGTAAACGTCCAGCGGCGCCGGCAGGATTTGGTGCGGCCGTTTGGAGTCGGCAAGGTGGATCATGGCCGGCAGCACGGTAATCGCCGCCGCGCAGCACAGCAGTATTCCACCGCCTGCGATGATTCCCAGTTCCGCCACGCCGGTAAATTCCGTAAGTCCGGCCGTGAAGAACGCGATTGCCGTAGTGACCGCACCGGTGATAATGCCCGGCCCCACGCCCGAGGCCGTCTGTAGCAACGCATCGTCGCAGTTGTGCAGCACACCGTGAATCTGTAGATACCGGGCGACGTAGTGGATGCCGAAGTCGATCCCAAGCCCGATCAGTATCACGCCGAACGAAATGCTCAGTATGTTCAGGTGCCCGACTGCCAGTGTAATGTATCCCATCGACCAGGCCATTGCCAACAGCAGGGCGCCGACGGTCATAAGCGGGTGTCGCACACCACCGAACCCGGCCACGAACAGGCAGACCACGCCGATCAACGACAGCAGGCTCGCCTCCAGCATCGACCGCTACGAAGCCCGCATCTCGTCGTTTTCCATCACCGGCAACCCGGACAGCCCGATCTTGATTTCCGGGCATTGGCGCTCGTACTTGGTCTGGATGTTGGCGATCAGCCGCCGCAGGGCGTCGATGGCCTTGGTCC
>DAOWNK010000210.1 GCA_030642635.1 Pirellulales bacterium | reverse complement strand
CCGCCAGAAAAATGACGACAACCGCCGGAATCAACAGGATACGACGATGATAAGTCATTGTGATGCTCCACCCGTGGTCTGCCGAAGCGTACGCTCGTAGTCGTCCGGATTCCATGGTTCCGGCTTTGCCCGATCCTCGCCAATACACCGCGCGTAGGCAAGCGAAAGGTAGGCGAACAAAAAGTCCTTCACTCCGCGACGGCTTTTCCACCAATCGGTTTCGTCGTAGCGGCGGTCCGTAAGCGCGAAGACCTCCACCCGAGCAGCATCGGCAGGCTCAAGGACCGAATCCAAAATATAACGGCAACGGCGGCTGTTGAATTGCGAAACCGGGACCAGCACATGGACATCCGGATGGTCTTTCAACCAATTGCCTAACAAACGAGTTTCTTTCCACCGGTCGCCGGCCCCGCCGGCAAGTACCGCTACCGCCTTGTTCGGCACGCCGCGAGAGAGAAGCACACGCCGGCTGCGTGCCTCAAAGGAAGGCTTTATTCCGATCCGGACCACGTGCTCCGCGTCGGGTTCGATCAGCAAAATGCGGCAAGATTCATCTTCATGATACAGCTTTGCCGCCTTGTCGTAACAACCGTCGCCATTGTCCTCGAAGACCGCCACGTGGCTTGAGCCGTGCTGCTGTGTTTCTGTAACCAAGAGCTTCGCCATGCTTTGCAGAATGGATTCTTGCCAAAGCCATGCACACACCGCGAGTATGACGACAACGAAAAGCAGTAACCTGGTCTTGTTGAACTTCATTTATCCACTGACCACTAATCACGGTTTCAGCGTAACCCAGCGTACAAGCTGTCCGACCAACAGTTTCCCGTCCCAGGGCGATTCGTAATTGTTCATAATGCCCGGCCGCACGCATCGCGCCACGCAGGCGGCGGTCGCCGCCTCGGCAAATTTCTGCGACGTCTCAAGCCGGCCTAGTGCAATCCCGACGGTCTGCACCTTCGGACCAAGCAGCGGGATTATCTCCCACCACGACTCTACCTCAGTAAGGAAAATCGTCCGCGACTGTACCGCCTCCTTCAGCACAACGTCGCGGTCCATGCAGACCGTCCAGTTAGCGCCGTCGTCCGAGGCGATTACGTCTCTGGATTCGTCCAGCGCCCACTCGGCTCTGGCGCTGAGTATCTGCATGGTCGTATAGGCGTCCAGGGCGGGTTTGGCCGGCAGCTTGGCTAGTTCTCGGGCGAACATTTCGCCGATTTCGTTCAGAGAGTATCGCTCGTTCCGCTCGACGAAGATCGTCTGCGGCGCCGAGCACGCCCGCTGGTCGAATATCGCAATGTCCTGCACAAACGCGGCAACAACGCCGTCCGGATCAGCATCTTGTTCCAGCCGTTCGCGGCCGATCACGCCGATGGAGTATTTCGGACCAAAGACGATCTCTGTGCAGTGTTCGCGTCGCGGCAAGGCGGTGATCGCCTCGATTGCCGACCGGCCGCCCCAGACGATCTTCGCATCGGCGGCCAGCGACATCTGCTCGTTTAGCTCCGTCCGATGGTAGTCGAACCAGACGACCGCTATAGCCTCCAGTAACTCTGAACCAGAAAGCCCCTCGACACGGCAATCGGCCAGCACCGCCAGCAGCCGGTCCATGCCGCCGGTCTCCGGATATGCCAACTTCACCAGGCAGACGTTCTTCGCCAACAGCGCCGGCACGAGCGAGTACATCGGCAGCGTGGGCACGTTGCCGGCCATCCACATCGCCACCAGTCCTTGCGGCTTGGCGGCAAGGTAATCGCGCCCGGCCGAAACAAAGCCGTCCAGGTAGGCCGGGTTGCCGTTTAGGTTCAACTCCAGCAGCCTTTGCAGGTTGTTGCGCCTGAGCCATGCCGCCAAAAACATGATCCCCTCGAGCGACCGAGTTCGTTCGTCGCGGAGCAGACGGCCGGAAAACTCGTCCAGCAACGCCAATAACCTGTCGACGGGAATCTCGGCCATGTGAGACCGCCGGCGATTTAGCGATTCGATCAGCGGCGCAAGCGTATCGCCCGACGGTCGGCTGCCTTCAGGTGTAATCTGGAGTATGCTCATCGCAGTTCCCTCGACTGTGCAAACGTATCGCCGCAGCCGCGTATCTCCGTCTGTTCAATGCGGCTGGTAAAGCGGAAGTAATTACCCAGCCGACCGCAAGGACAGTCGTCCACACCGACCAGCATGCCCTGGTCCTCGGTAATCAATGCCTGGCCGGGGTAGCTGGTCGGCAGCGTACTGACCACTTCGATAATGCCGGCCTGACCGATATCGACCTGTTCCAACGTCAATGGGCGTCGGATCACCACGTCGGCGAATGCCGGTGCGTGCTTGTTGCCGGCTTCACAGTCGACAAACACGGTGCCGACCTGCTCGACCATGCCGTAGAAATCCAGTATGCACCGCTCGTCGCAGCCGAGCACAGCAGCAGTCCGCCGGCCGAATTCTTCTTTCGAGACCGCATCTGCGGTCAGTTTCTTCCATCCACCCGAGTGTAGCAGTACGGCCTCTGATACACCGAACCGCAGCCCGCGACGCTCGGCTTCGGTGACAAAACGGCTCCAAACGATAAACGTAAAACCGAACAACAGCACCGGCCCACTCTGGTGCTCGGCGAAGAACGACTCGATGCCTTCCCAATTCGGCTCCAGATTGCCGTCGGGCAGGCTGCGCATGGCGAAGGTGGTTTTATCTGCAAAGTTTCCGACGCCTCGGATGGCCGCGCCGCGTGCGGTCAGGTTCTCACCGTCGCCGACCGACTCCGGTGCGTCCAGAACCAAGTAAGGTCGCCGTCTGGGGCCGATGTGTTCCTTCAGTATCGAGGTCAGTGCCCGGGCTTGTCGAAACGCCGTGGTCTTGTCGATCACAATCCGGCTGGGCTGCCGGCCCGTAGTAGAGGAAGAGAGCAACTGCCGAACCACCTTCTCCGGCGGCACGGCGGAGAGCAAAAACCGCTTGAACATGGGCACCGGCAGCGGCGGCACATCGGACATGCTCTGCCATGCGTCGACGTCTCCGCCGAACCGCTCCAGAAATCGGCCGTACGGCTCGCAACGCCCGGCGACATCGCGGCACAGTACGCGCAAAATCGACACGAGCACAGCGTCCTTCTCGGCCTGCGGCATGGCGTACTGCGGCCCACGGATCAATTCGTCGACCCGTTCGGCGACATCAGTAGGGTGCGTGGAACGCACATTGTTATGATCGGCCATTATCAATAATTGCCAAAAGTGATTTCAAAACTGAGAGACAGTGGCACCGGCGTCTCGCCGGTGGTCGAAAACCTCTAACTTTGCCACACCGGCGAGACGCCGGTGCCACTGATGTTAATGGTCACTGATGTTAATGGTCACTGATGTTAATGGTCACTGATGTTAATGGATTTGTGAATTATAAAACACTTCTAACCATAATGGTGCGTTCCACGCACCCTACCCATTCAACGCGCCGTGCAAGCACGGCGGCTAAACGGGATTGTTTTTGAGTCGCTCTTTATCCACCTTGCCGGCGGCGGTTTTCGGCAGCCGCGGCAGAAACTCTATGTATTGCGGTATCTTATAATTTGGCAGCCGCTCCAGACAGTATGCGTGCACCTCGCCGGCGGTTAACTGCCCGGGACGGACGGTGACAATGAACGCCCGAACGGCCTCGCCCCAGATATCGTCCGGCGTTCCGACCACGGCCGCCTCGACCACCTCGGGCATTTCACCGAGCACGTCCTCCACTTCCTTCGGGCTGATGCGGTTGCCCATCGACTTGATGAAATCGCGTGCCCGCTCGACAATGAAGATGAACCCGTCGCTGTCCACCCGTGCCATGTCGCCGGTGTACAGCTTGCCGTCGCGGAAGTACCGGCGGGTTTCTTCCGGATCGTCCCAATAGCCCCGTGTGATGTTCTCTCCGGTGGCGACGATCTCGCCGATTTCGTCGGAACCTGGGCGGACCGGCGTGCCGTCGCGTTTCAGTACCTCAAGCCGTGTACCGGGCAGGTTGTTGCCGATCTTGCCGATCGAGCCGAGTTTTTCTTCGAGCCGATCCGGCGGCAGGTAGCTGAGCCTGGCGGTGGCCTCGGTCTGGCCGTACATCACAAACAGTTTTACGTCGGGAAACGCTTGCAGAATCTCACGGATGAACGCCTCGGGAAGCCTTCCGCCGGCCTGCTGTAGCCAACGCAGTGCAGGAAACTTCCGCCGTGCAAAGCTGCTTTTACGCAGCAGTATCTGGTACGTCGAGGGTACGCCGGCCAGTCCGGTGCATTGCTTCTGCTCCATCTCGTCGAGCACCTTTTTGGGAAACATGAATCGGTTGTTGACGACCAACGACCCGCCGGCCGCCAGCACCGTGTGCAGCAACGAGGCGCCGTAGCAGTAGTAAAACGGCAGCACCGTCATCACGCGGTCCTGCGGCGTGAACCGCATGTAGTGGAGGATGTCGTCGGTGTTGCTCTGGATGTTCCGGTGTGTGACCATCACACCCTTCGGCTCGCCGGTGGAGCCGGAGGTGAACATGACGGCGGCCAGGTCGTGCTTTGGATCTAGCTCTGACAACGGCGGCTGTGGGGACAGTCCCATTTTCGCGCAGCGAAAATCGGGACTGTCCCCTTCAGTTAGCAGTTCCACGCCGAGTTCTTCGGCCGTCGGCCGGACCCTTTCGAGGAACCGTCGGGAGACAATGATCTGCCGCATTGCCATGGACGTGACGATTCGCTTCAGCGCCGCATCGCTGCAATCGATCTGGAACGGCACGGCGCATAGGCCGGCACGGATCACGCCCAAATATGCGGCGATGAACAGCGGCGAGTTTTCCGAGAACACGCCGATGCGGTCGCCTATGGCCGGCCCGTGCCGAAGCAACTCGGCGGCCCAGCCGTATGCCGCCGTGCGCAACTCGCCGTGCGTGAGCACCCGGTCGCCGTACAGCACGGCCGGTGCGTCGGCCCGGCCGGCGGCCAGGATCGACTCGGCGACGTTTGTGCTGCGCTGGGGCATGTTTCAGTAGATGTAGGCTGGGTCGAGCGTAGCGAGGCCCACTTTTTGATGAGGCAAACAACAAAATTCCCGAACTTCGTGGGCCTCGCTACGCTCGACCCAGCCTACGTTCGCTAAACAATTAGCCCCCAGCGCCCTTTGACTTGAGAATCTCGATGATCTTTGCCGGGGAACTCATCTCCATGATCTCGTCCACCTCGAACTGCACGCCGAACTCCTTCTCTAGCTGCATGACCAGGTTCATGTGCCCGACGGAATCCCAGTTCGGCACGTCCTCGGGAGCCAGGTCCACAGAGAATTTTTCCGTTTCCAGCCCGAAGGCCTCGTCGAATACGTTTGCAAGTCGTTCAGCGATAGACATGGATTTTCCTTGTGGTGATTATCAATTACCCGAACGCGCCGCCGTCCAATTCTAGCACACTCCCATTGAAAAAGTCATTTTCGATGCAGAATAGCACACCATGGGCGATTTCCTCGGGGCTGCCCATCCGCCCGGCGACAACGTGTTCGAGCATCTTCTTACGGAACTCGTCGGCGCCCTTCTCGGACATCGCGGTTTCAACCATGCCGGGCGCTATCGCCACGCAGCGGATGCCGTACGGCTTCAACTCCTGTGCGAGTGTAAAGGTCATCGAGGCCAGACCGCCCTTGCTGGCGCTGTAGGCCGCCTGGCCGACGCGCCCTTCGCGCGAATGGGAGCTGATGTTTACGATCACCCCTTTGCAGCGTTTTTTGAACATGTGCTCCACTGCCAACTGCGAGCACAGGAACGGACCCTTGAGATTAACGTCCATGGTGGTTTGCCAGTCGTCGAGGCTGTAGCGGCCGATCCCCTTGAAAGAAAAGGAGAACAGCGCGCCGTCGATCAGCACGCCGGCATTGTTCACCAGCACGTCCAGCCCGCCGGCCTGCTCGATG
>DAOWNK010000172.1 GCA_030642635.1 Pirellulales bacterium | reverse complement strand
CCCTAAAGCTCAACCCCTCGAAAAGTGCGGACTTCGCACTTAAAAACGGAAGAGCCAAATATGTTAATCGGTTCCATGCTCAATCGCAACCGACTTGCCTACAACCTAAAAGAGGGGGCGAACTGGATTCGACCGGGCAGTTTGAAGTGTAAGTGGCGTGTCGTGGTTGGTCAGCAGGCCACGTTAAAAGCCGACCATAAACTTTAATTGCCAAGCCTAGCTTTGCAATGGCCGCCTAAATAAAGGCGACCCCGGCCAAGGGCTTTCGCCGGAGAGGCCCGGACGCCGGTCACAAATTCCGGATCGTCTCGGGTCACGTCGGACACGCTCGGGATTAAACCCCGTTTTCGACTAGTCGGTTCGACACCCCGTCGGTTGGGGGTCGGGTGGGCGAAATCTCAAATCATCCGACTACACACGTAGAAGCTTACATGGAAATGTCGCGGGACGCGGGTTCGATTCCCGCCGCCTCCACTCTCACAAGGGGACAAGTTCACCGAACGAACTTGTCCCCTTCGCTTTTAGCGAGCCGCGGGGCTTGTCCCCGCGCAAACGACGCGCCGGGATAAACCCGGCGGCTCGCTACCCATCAATACAGCCGTGTTGAAGCACTAGCGTGCGGTCTCTACTTTTAATGGAATCCGCGATACGAACCGGCCGGTACCTGAGCCGATCCGTTGCTCACCGTGGGCGTCGACACTAACGCGAAACGTGGTAATCGAGTCTGGCAGTTCAAACGCCACGGTTGCCTTGCCGTCGGCGTCGGCTATCAACAAGGGGTTCCAGTACAACGTTTCGGCCAAATCGCTGCGGTCGCCCTCCCTGCCGGCAACGTGGCGATGGATGTATTGGCCGAATGTAAACTGGCGTTTTTTAGAATCCACCGTTTCGTCTTTTTCGTCCGGCGGTTTTACTTGTGGCTGAGAGACTTTTGGTTCAGCCGACGTTATGCCGAACGGTTGGAATGCAACGTTGCCGTTTGGGCCGGAACCCAGCCGGCTGGGGTCCATCAGGATCGCGCCGATAACCAGGCAGCATACGGTCACCCCAACGGCCGGCACCCAGAGGTGTATCCCCTCGACAACCTTCAGCAGCCCGAGCATCGCCACCAGCAACACAAGCCCCAACCCCGCGAAAAAACTCACCGTGGTCAGCGTGCTGAGCGTCTTGGTGCGATCCGCCAGATAGTTCGACAAGCTGGTGTCGTACTTCTCTTGCAGTGCACCGAGGTTGTCGAATATGGTCGGCGGCGAGACAGTTCCGCTTAGGACATGTGTTCCAAGCAGCAGGTCGATCGCCACGGCGGCATCCGCATTGTCGGACATGTAGAAGTCGGCATCCCCTATATCTTCCGGGTTTTCAACCTCGGCGCCGAGCAGGAAATATGTGGTTATGTCGGGCGAATCGCCGTCGGCAAGATTAAGCAATGCGTTGTCGACCACCGCCACACTGAGGGCGGCCGCCGCCGGCTCGCCGTTTTCGTCGGTCACCAGCAGTGAAAGTTCGACCTTATCGCCCGGCGAGTATTGCTCGTCGAGATTGGCCGGGCGGACGTTCAGCTTTTGTCCCATCCGTCGGTAGACGAGGCGTTCGGCAAGAAGTTTCGGCGGGCTTGTGCTGTAATCATACACCGTAAGTCGGATTACCCCGCCGGCGTCGTCCGGCAAGTCGATTGCGACCGGGTTGGACCCGTTCCCCCGCTGGTTGTCGACCTTGGTAACGAGCATTTGCCGGCCGATGGGTATTCCACGGCAATGGGCTGCGACTACCAGCGGTATGCCCGGCTCGACCGCACGGACGTTGAACTCCAACGGCCCGGTCGCTTCGAACACGCCGCTGCCGGTGTTGAGCACGATTTTTTGCTCGGTTGAGACGTCGGGAAGTTCTGGTTTGTCGGTTACATCGTCCGGAGAGATAACTTTTAAGTAATACTCCCGGTCGGCGTCGGAAATGAAGCTGAACGAACCCATGCCCTCGTGCGTGGTTTCCAGCAATGCCACTTCTTCGCCGTCGTCTGTCACGACGACGCCCTTCAGGTGCATCGGCTTGCCTAACGGATCGCGTGCAACGAAGTATACGCGGTTTTCGAGCCAGGCGACCAGTTCCCCGCCTTCGGGATAGAATGTTACCTCGACTGTAGGAGGCGACTCTGTCATTATAGGAGGCGACTCTGTCGGCGACTGAAGTTGGTTTGCGATTCCGTCGCCGACGGAGTCGCCTCCCACAGAATCACTTCCAACAGTAGAATTTTTGCGGATGAAGAACGCCCGACGCTGTTCCGGAAACGTATTGTCGAGGCTCCGTGCCAGAAGCGTGTACTTTCCGACGGCCGGCTCGTCTGGGATTTTGAACTGTCCGCTGCCCACACCGCGGTCGGTTATACCCTCGATTTGCGAATCCGGCGCCACCGCGCCGGCCGGGTCGAGTATCTCGAAGTGGATAGGCGTCCGGCGGTCCGCCGCCAGGTGGAATCTCGACAGCGTAAGCGAGCGGTAGTAGATCGTTTCGCCTGGTTTGTAAAGCGGTTTATCCAACGACAGTTGCGTGACGTATCGCCCCGGCTCGACATTGACCAGCGTGTCAACTTCTTCCCGATGGTTGTTGTAAACGGCTGCAATTTTCAACCGTGCACGTGACGGCAAGGCCATATCGTCCGGTATGATTACCTGCAAGCGGCCGTTCCCGTCGACCGTTTCCTTGTGTCCGAGCAATCGTTTTCCATCGGGCGAGTATAGTGCGAATTCGATCTGTGCCGGCACGGCGTCGCCTGCAATCGAGGTGGTGGTAATCGTGTATTGCGTAGACGCCCCGGTTTGCAACGCCGCAGGGCCGGCCACCCGCAATCGCATGTGCTCGGCCGCGATCGCGCTGAGTTGCTCGCGATGGTAGATATACCCTCCGACCGAGGTCATCAACAACACGGCCGCCATCAATCCAACTGTCCAGTTGGCGCCTCCGGCCCATGGCGAACGGCGGTGTCCGGCCGGCTTGACCGCAGGCAGCGGTTTGGGGTGTTTGGGAAAGGTGTTCATGTTACTTTAACAATCACAATTGTAATATCGTCGTGCTGAGGTCGGTTTCCGGCGAACCCGGTTATCTCGTTGTAAAGTGCGTCGATGATGCTGCCAGCCGGTTGATTCCGCTCTGCGCGGATGACGTCCAATGCACGCTTGGCGCCGAAACGGACCTTGCCGGGCGACTCCGTATCAACCACGCCGTCGGTAAAGAACGTCATAATCTCGCCCGGTAGAAGCGTCATCGGCGGGGCGGTCGGCACTACCGTATCTTCCTGAACACCCAACGGCAGGCTGGTGCTCTCCAGCGTGGTCACATCCTCGCCGCTGTGCAACAGGTATCCGCGCAGACCCGCACTGGCGTAGACCATCGAGCGTGTTCTGGGATCGAGCCGGGCCATTGCCAGTGTGACGAAGTGGAAGTCGTCGGTGTCGGCGGCTAGTACGTGATTTGCCCGGGTAAGTATGTCACCGACGTCAAAGTACGCCTGTGTGAGCGTCCGCAGGCACGCCCTGGTCTCCGACATCAGCAGCGCCGGGCCCATGCCGTGGCTGCTGACGTCCCCGACGACGATCCCGATGCACTTTTCCAACATGGGTATGTAGTCGAAGTAATCGCCGGCGGTCGCCGTGGCGGGGTGCAAGACGCCGGCGATGTCGAACCCCTCAAGTTTCGGTGCTTCGGCCGGGTAGAGCCGCTGCTGAATCTCGCCGGCGATGCGGAACTCTTCCGAGGTGCTGCGCAGCTCCTCCTCGACGTCCCGGCGTCGGCTCCGCTCGATGGCGTATCGGATCGAACGGACCATGGCGTTGTCGTCGACCTGGCCCTTGACCAGGTAGTCTTGTGCACCCGCCTGAACCGCTTTCATGGCGGTCTGCTCGTCGTCGTAGCCGGACAGCACCACGATTGGCACGCCGCCGGCGTTTGTGTACATGACGAAAAAGGTTTCCAAGCCGGTGCTGTCGGGCAGTTCCAGGTCGAGCAGGACGACGTCGAAGTGTTCCTCGCGGAGACGTTCGACGCCGGTCGAGAGCAACTCGACGTGCGAGAGTGTAAACGGACTGTCCCAGCGGTCGCCCAGCAGGTTCCGCACTACCCAGACGTCGTCCGGATCGTCTTCGACCAGCAGGATTTTTACTCGCTTGGTTTCCATCGCTACCTCATCGGCGGCAATTCGACCACCTCGAACCAATATTTGCACAACGTGTTCATGATATCGACCAGGTTGCGGAAGGTTACCGGTTTAGTCACGTAAGAATTCGCACCCATCTCGTAGCAAAACCGGATGTCGTCCTCGGCTGTCGAGGTGGTCAGTGCGACTATGGGTATTCGCTTGAAGTCGGGATCGGTTTTTATGTCGCGCAGCACCTCGCGGCCGTCTTTTTTCGGCATCTTCAGGTCGAGCAGAATCAGGTCGGGCCGTGGCGCCGCTTGACCGTTCGCGTACTGACCGCGGCGGTGCAGGTAATCGAACAACTCTTCGCCGTCTTGGACGAAGCGGAGATCGCACGTATGTTCAGTCTCCCGCATGGCGTGGTGCACCAACAGACAATCGTCCGCGTCGTCGTCGGCCATCAGGATCGTAAATGATTTTCCGGGTTCTATCATCGCTATTATTTCTGTGTTTCCTTCTCGGAATGGATAATCGGTAGAAGAATCTCGAATGTAGTGCCGTGCTGGGGTGTACTTTTGGCAGATATGGTTCCGCCGTGGCGTTCAACGATCTTTCGGCAGATAGCCAACCCGATACCGGTTCCTTCGTACACGTCGCGCGGGTGTAGTCGCTGGAAGACGTCGAATATTCGCTGTAGGTGTTTTTCGTTGAAGCCGATACCGTTGTCTTTGACGGTGATGCGGCACAGTTCGTTTTCGACGGACCGGCCTTTGCTACGGCGTTCCGGTCTTGGTATGAACCGTCCGTTTATCTTGACGCTCGGCGACCGGTCGGCACGGCGAAACTTGATTGCATTCCCTATGAGGTTTTGCATCAATTGGCGTATTTGTACTGCGTCGGCCTTTATGGTCGGCAGCTTGCCGATCTCGACTCGGCCTTCTGCCCGCTCGATCTGCACCTCCAGATCGGAGACTACCTCGCGTGCGATTTCGGCCAGATCGACCGGCTCGAAATTCTGTCCCCGGGTGGTTACTCGCGACAGCGTGAGCAAACCCTCGATGAGCATTTGCATTCGTTCGGCGGCGTTCTGTATTCGATCTATACACTGTTGGCCGGTCTCGTTGAGCGACTCGCCGCACTTTATCTCCAAGCGGTCGCTGAACGTGCGAATCTTGCGCAGCGGCTCCTGCAAATCGTGCGATGCAATGTAGGCGAATTGCTCCAACTCGCGGTTCGATCGCTTCAACTCGGCGGCGTATCGGGCCTGTTCCTGCTCGGCCTTCTTACGCCGGCTGATGTCGCGCACAAAGAAAGTCAGCACCGGGGCGCCTTGCTCCTGGCTGATGGTCATGGCCATCTCGGCCGGAAAGGTCTCGCCGTCGGCACGGACCGCCGTCACCTCGGTCCGCTTGCCGAGCATCGACCCTTCGCCAACGTCCAGGTATCGGCCGATGCGGTTCTTCTGCCCGGCGATCATCTCCGGGGGGAACAAAACCTCGGAGGGTTGGGTGCCCAACACCTTCTCGCGCGAGTGGCCGAACACCTGTTCCGCCGCACGGTTGAACTCGGTAATCACGCCCTCGTGGTTGATCGTAATGATCGGGTCGAGCGACGATTCGAGTATAGCGTGTTTTCTGGCCTGAGACTCGGCCAGTGCCTTTTCCGACCGCTCCAACTCTCCCGCCTTGCGATGCACGACCACCAGGCAAGACGACTTGTCGTGCTGCGGCGATTTCACGCGGAACATGGTCGTCTGCACGTCGGTCAACTCGCCGGTCTTGATGTTGCAGAGCCGGCTTTGGCCTTCCCAATGTCCGGTGCTGTTGACCGCCGGAACGGCCACGCGACGGAGTTGTTTCCAGGAATCGTTCGAGTAGTAATCGTGCAGCCTCGTGGAAGGCACGGCCGCGTCGGCATCCAGACCGACCATTCGCCGACCGGTCGGGTTCAGGTAGAACGGATCACCGCGCGATGTGGCGAAGCAGATGAAATCGTCGCTCCACTCGGCCAGTCCGGCCAGGGCATGGCAAACGACTTCCTGCTGTGATTCGAGAGCTTTGGATAGTCCGCGCATTGGCCGGTTGTCCGTGAAAATCAGCCGCTTGCAGCTTAGCAGCCATTAGTGTACACATCGCTAAGCCGCAAGTAACTTTTTACCTGATTATCGCCGACAACAAGCGGATGTCAAGGGCACGATTTGCGGAGTTGCTCCAAGCGAACGATAGTCTCACGGTCCCCTTTCACTTCGCACAAGATGGATAGGTGCTCGTTGATGTAGTTCCAATCCATGTTGTCTCCTTGTGCAACCAAAATTCCTTCTACTGCACTCCAATCGTGTGCCCTGCCGGCAAACGCTTTCAGGATAACCAGGTCCTCGGCCGAACATGTAATAAGTGAAACGCCGGGGGCGAACTCGAACGACGACGCCCGATCCGTCAACTGCTCCTCGAACGGGATTCCAGCCAGTGAAATGTCGATCGGTATTCCATTGGAAGCGGCAACCAGCAATACACGGTTTTCCAGTGCAAACCGATCGGCATCTTGTACACGACCGTTGAATTTACCCAGAATTCGCCGGATGTAATCCTCTTCGTTTCCAAAGCCGGTCAGCAAACAGATGTCCACGTCTTGGGTTGCCCTTGGTTCACCCCAGCGAAGAACTGCCAAACCTCCGATGATGCAGAAACGCCAATTACGTTTAAGCAGAAACTCTTGGACCTCGAGAGCTGCATCAAACAGACCGTTCATCGCCTGACTTTCTGAAATAACCGTTGTTGTT
>DAOWNK010000174.1 GCA_030642635.1 Pirellulales bacterium | reverse complement strand
CCGTGCAAGCACGGCGGCTAAATGAAATCCCCCTTCCCCTCTCCCCCCTTCCCCCGTCTTCGCTTCCGCCCGGTTGCCTTGTAGTTCGGATTGTCGGTTTGGCCTGTCAGTTCGTACAGAAAGCGGCTCGGCTGCGTCGGCCTGGCCTTGCCCCACTTGTGCCGGCTCAGCGCCAAGGTAAACGTCAACCGCCGCCGTGCCCTGGTAACGCCCACGTAGCACAGCCGGCGCTCTTCGTCTACCGCCGCGCCAGCGCGGCGATGCGGCAGCAGACCCTCTTCCATGCCGACCATGTACACATCAGTAAACTCCAGTCCCTTCGCAGCATGCAGCGTCATCAGCACAACGGCGTTCCGCTCCAACTGCGACTCCTTGTCGTCCT
Organism: Pirellulales bacterium; assembly: GCA_030642635.1. Classification (GTDB taxonomy): domain Bacteria; phylum Planctomycetota; class Planctomycetia; order Pirellulales; family Thermoguttaceae; genus DAOWNK01. The sequence continues at coordinate 6,510 of DAOWNK010000174.1, read as the reverse complement.
GTTCGCCCGCCAAGGCCGTCTCCTGCAAAAAGCCGGCGAGCGTCGGTTTATCGGTTCGGCTGGAGTATGCGCCCAGTGCGTTTACAACTTCCTCGACGGCTGCCCAGCGCGACTGTTGTTCGTCGGCGTTTGGGTACAATCGCGCCAATTCGTCCTTGTATGCGATCTGCCGGATCAGCCCTCGGAGCACCTCCACCGGCGCGGTGTTTTTAAGCTGACTGCGGAATCGGCCGATCATCGCACAAAACTCACCGATCGCCCCAACAGCCCGGGCCGATACGCCGCCCAGCTTCTCGGCATCCGGCAAGATATCCCAGATCGGTTTATTGCAATTGATTGCAACTTCCGTCAAATGCTTTACGGCCGCATGGCTGATTCCGCATGCAGGAGTGTTAATGACTCGAAGCAGCGCGGCATCGTCGTGCGGCCGGGCAATTAGCTTCAGATACGCCGTAACGTCGCGCACCTCCTTGCGATCGTAGAACGACATGCCGCCCAGCAGCACGTACGGCACCTTCGCCCGGCGCAATTCCGTCTCGAACGCCCTGGGCTGTTCGTTGGTCCGGCACAGTATGGCGAAGTCGCGCGGTTGCCGTTTCTTCTGCTTTATGTGCAATGCGATCTCGTCGACGACGGTTTTAGACTCCGTCATCTCGTCCTTAAGTTGCAGGATTCTCGGCTTCTGTCCGCTGCACGTCGCTCGAAGTGTTTTGTCGTGGCGAAGTTTGTTGAATGCAATCAGCCGGTTGGCCCAGTGGAGTATCTCGCGCGTGGAACGATAGTTGATCTCCAGCCGGACGACCTTTGCATCCGGCCAATCGCGTTTGAACCGTAGGATGTGCGTCACCTCGGCACCTCGCCAGCCGTAGATCGACTGGTCGTCGTCGCCCACCACGCACAGGTTGCGGTGGCCGGCCGCCAGCGCCTTGACGATGCGATACTGGCTGCCGTTGGTGTCCTGATACTCATCGACCAGCAGGTGGTCGAACCGGTCTGCCTCGGCCTTGCGCACCTTGGGAAAACGTCGGAAAAGTTCTTCGGTGCACAGCAGCAGGTCGTCGAAGTCAACCGCTCCGGCTGCCTTCAGCGCGTTTTGGTATCGTCGATACGCGGCCGCAGCCAGATGCTCCTTGTCGGTCTGTGCCGTGGCGGCCGCCTGGCTGGGGCCGACGGAAGCCGACTTCCAGCGGCCGATAAAATAAATCAACTCGCCGGGCCGCAGCAGCCCGTCGGCCACCTTTATCTCGCGCAACGCCGCCCTGGCAACGCTCTCCTGATCGCCACGGTCGTAGATGGCGAACGAGGCGGGATAGCCAAGCCGGCGGATATTGCGACGCAGAATCCGGACGCACAGCGAATGGAACGTGGAGATTTCCGGCCGGGTCTTCATCCGCCGCCCGAGCAGCGCCGCCGAGCGGTCCTGCATCTCGCCGGCCGCCTTGTTGGTGAACGTAACGGCCAGTATCCGGCCGGGTTTGATGCGGTTGCGGATCAACTCGGCGATCCGGTAGGTCACCACCCGGGTTTTCCCCGTTCCGGCCCCTGCCAGCACCAGCAGCGGTCCGGCCGGCGTATTGACGGCGTCGTATTGTGTAGGGTTCAGGTCCATTGAGCATAAGGATCGTAGACCCTGGTGACAAACTAGATAAGGGGGGGTGAACATTCGCCTAATCCGTACACTGTGTTCGTAGTGACCGCATTCATGCGGTCTTTCACGAGTAGACCCGATGAATCGGGTCACTACAAACAGAGCGGTTGCCAGCAAACTCGCCGCGCGGTATTCTGACTCCAGAATTGCATTTGGCCGCCGTACCGGCGGCTCGAACGCCACCAATATACCCGGAGAATGACAAGCACCGTTGCGGCCACTATGCCGTCCGACCGATTGTTTGAGCTGGTTGGGTGGGTTGATAGGCAGGAAGGCTTCTCCGAGGTCGTCGAGGAGTTGAAGTTGGGCCATGCGGCGACATTGGACGGGGTCTGGGGGTCTTCGTGCGCGCTGGCCGCCGCCGTACTGGCCGTGCACGCCCCGGCCACACTGATTGTGGTCTGTCCGACGGTCGATCAAGTGGACGAGTTGATTGACGACTTGGCGCTGTTTAGCCGGGCGGCCGTCGAGCGGTTCCCGGCGTGGGAGTCGTTGCCGGACGAACGTGTAATCCACGACGAGGTGTTCGGTCAGCGCATTCGACTGCTGAAGTTGCTCCAAAGCGGCGATCCACCCAAGCTGATAGCCACCAGCATCCAGGGCCTTTTGCAACCGGCGCCGGAGCCGGAGTCGCTGCGGCGTCAGACCCGATTGTTAAAAATCGGCGGCGAAACATCAATAGAAGAGCTTTCCGAGTGGCTTGTCGGCAACGGGTTTCACAACACCACGGCGGTCGAGTTGCCCGGCGAGTTTTCCGTTCGCGGTGGGATTGTCGACATCTTTTCACCCGACTGGCTTGACCCGGTCCGGGTAGAATTGTTCGGCGACCGGATCGAGTCGATTCGCCGCTTCGATGTATCGTGCCAGCGAAGCTTGTCCACCACGGATTCGGCGGAGGTAACGATCCTTGAGCCGAATTTCCGCGACCGTGCCCATCTGGCCGACTTCCTGCCGACGGGGAGTTGGTTCCTGCTGCTGGAGCCTGGCGAAATAAAACAACAAGGACAGCAGTATTTAGAACGCACCGAGCCTACTGCTGAACTGTCGGGGGATTTTCACGGCGTCTCGGAGGTCATGCGTCGTGTGCTGCGGTTCCCGTCGGTGACCGCATCGGCCGTAGCCGCCGGCTCGTTCGAGACCACGTGCCGGCTGAAGATCGAGTCGGTCGAACGGCTCAGCGGCGACATCGATCGCGTCCGTCAAGAGTTGGACGAGGTCGGCGCGGGCCAAGAGGTGTTTGTGGTCTGCCAGACCGAGGCCGAGGTGCAACGTCTGAGCGAGATTTTCGACACGACGCAACTTGCCCGGAACGAAAAACTGCATTTCCCGATCGGCTCGTTGCACGCCGGGTTCCGCATAGTCTCGGAGTGGATCGTGCTTTTAAGCAGCGGCGAGTTGTTTCACCGATCCGATTTGCGGCGCACGGCGCGTCGTCGGCTTGGCAGGGTGATAGACAGCTTCGTCGAGCTGCGCGAGGGCGATCTGGTGGTCCACCTTGCCCACGGCATCGCCCGATACCGTGGGCTGAAATTGCTGGAAAAGGACGCCCAGGTCGAGGAGCACCTGGTCCTGGAGTTCCACGGCCGGACGAAGCTGTACGTGCCCAGTTCTAAGATCGGCCTGGTGCAGAAGTACGTAGGGCCGACGAAAGGCCGCGTGAGGTTGGCCCGGCTCGGCGGCCGCACCTGGGGTCGTCAGAAGGACCGTGTCCGCGAGGCGGTCGACGACATGGCGGCCGATATGCTCGAATTGCAGGCGGCCCGGGCGTCGCGCCCCGGGATCGGCTTCTCGCTGGATACGCAGTGGCAGCGCGAGTTCGACGCCTCGTTCCCTTACAACGAAACCGACGACCAGCTTACCGCCGTCGAGGCGATCCGCGATGACATGATCCGGCCACGACCGATGGACCGCCTGCTGTGCGGCGACGTGGGCTACGGCAAGACCGAACTGGCAATGCGTGCGGCGTTCGGGGCGGTCGATGCCGGATATCAGGTGGCCGTGCTGGTGCCGACCACCATCCTGGCCGAGCAACATCATCGCACGTTTACCGAGCGGATAGCCGAGTTCCCGTTCGAGATCGCCTCGCTGTCGCGGTTCTCCACTCGTAAGCAACAACGTCGAACCATCGAGCGATTGGCCGACGGTTCAGTCGACATCGTCGTCGGTACGCATCGGTTGGTCCAGCAGGACGTGCGCTTCCACAACTTGGGGCTGGTAGTGATCGACGAGGAGCAGCGGTTCGGCGTGGAGATCAAGGAACGGCTGAAAGCGCTGCGACGGCGTGTCGACGTGCTGACGATGACGGCCACTCCCATTCCGCGGACATTGCACATGGGGTTGCTGGGGCTGCGCGACATATCGAACCTTGAGACACCGCCGGAGGACCGGCTGGCCGTCGAGACTCGCGTAACCCGATTCAACCCCGAGTTGATCCGCCACGCGGTAATGCGAGAGTTGGGTCGCGACGGGCAGATATTCTTTGTCCACAATCGCGTGCAGGATATCGAAAACCTTGCCGCCCGGTTGCGGCAAATCGTGCCAGAGGCCAACCTGGCCGTGGCGCACGGACAGATGCCCGAGGCGCAGCTTGAACAGGTCATGGTCGATTTCGTCGCCGGGCGACACGATCTGCTGCTTGCCACCACGATCGTCGAGAGCGGCTTGGATATCCCCAACGCAAACACGATCTTCATCGACGATGCTGACAGATACGGCCTGGCCGACCTGCACCAGCTTCGCGGCAGGGTCGGTCGGTACAAACACCGCGCATACTGCTATCTCCTGATCGACCCGAACAAAAGCCTATCGCCGACCGCCGCCAGGCGGCTCCGTGCAATCGAGGAGTTCAGCGACATGGGCGCAGGGTTCGCCATCGCCATGCGCGACCTGGAGATACGCGGGGCGGGCAACATCCTGGGCACCGAGCAAAGCGGACACATCGCCACGGTCGGCTACGAGCTTTACTGCTCGCTGTTGGAACAGGCCACGCGCCGGTTGAAGCGGCTGCCGCCCAGGGAGTCGATCGACGTGGACGTGGACCTGCCGGTCGAGTCGTACATACCACGCTCCTACGTCGGCGACATGCGTATGAAGATCGACCTGTACCGGCGGCTGGCCAGGGTGTCGGACCGCAAGGAGTTGGATGATTTCTGTGCGGAACTGTCCGACCGGTTCGGGCCGCCGCCACCGCTGGTCGAGCGGTTGATTTCTCTGGCCGAGTTGCGGATCGCCGCCCACCGGTGGCAGATCGACGCGATCCACCGGGAAGACGGCTACGTGGTATTCGGTTACACCTGTTCGCAGGAAATCCGCCGGCTGGCCTCCGCCTCCGCCGGCCGGCTGAGGGTGGTCGATGGCAAAAGTGCCTATCTGCCTATAGGCATTGAAGTTACGAAGCCGGACGAGTTGCTCGGCGAGATCAAATCGCTGTTGCAGCGGGAGTGAGTTTGCCGGTATACTCCTGCAAAAGTCGGCCGCTTGCGGCTTAGCAGCCGCCGGCGTAAGTATATTGCTAAGCCGCAAGCGGCTTTTTCAAGCTATGCAACATCCAAATCACCGGATTATACTGTCGGCCATTGTATTGGCATCCATATTGTCGCAGGCGGCTGCCCAGCCGCAGCAACCGATGATCGCATCGCGCGGCAAGACGTGGCCGGGGGCGAAAATCGAGCCGTGCGCCGGAGCACAGATCGTCGCCCGGGTCGGCTCCGAGGTAATCCTTTACGGCGATGTAATTCCCGGCATCAATGAGATTCGCCAGGCCAACAAGGGCAAAATATCCGATGAGCAACTCGATGCGCAAATCAAGAATCTGCTCAAGCAACGGTTGCCGCAACACGTCGAAACGAAACTGGTCTACTACGACGCCAAGCGTACGATTCCAGAGGAAAATTTCCCTCGAATCGAAGAGAGCCTAGGCAAACAGTTCGAGAAAGTAGAAATCAAGCGGCTCATGGAGCGATCCGAGTCCGGCTCGCGGCGTGAACTCGAAGAGAAGCTTCGCAAGATGGGCAGTTCCATCAAGCGGCAGAAACGGGCGTTCATGCAGCGAATACTCGCACAGCAATGGATACGCCAACAGGCCAAATTCGACGAAGAGATCACTTACGACCGGACGATGGCTTACTACCGCGAGCATCGCGAAGAGTTCGAGAAACCGGCCCGGGCACGCTGGGAGCAGTTGACGGTCCGGTACTCTGAGCACCCGACCAACACGGCCGCCCATGCCGAGATCGCACGGCTGGGAAACCAGATACTCGAAGGCGTATCGTTTGCCGAGGCCGCCCGGCGATACTCCGACGGACCGACTGCCGAGGACGGCGGACGACGCGACTGGACCACCAAGGGGAATCTGGTCTGCGAGGAGTTGGACCGTGCGCTGTTCGGGCTGCCGCTTGGAAAACTCAGCCCGATTATCCGTGACAAGGACGGTTTTCACATCGTCCGTGTAACCGAGCGCGAGCAGGCCGGTTGCACGCCGTTTACCGAAGCCCAGGTCGATATCCGCGAGAAAATCCGCAAACAGCGGACCCAAGCGGAACTGGAGGCGTACGTGCAGCGCCTGAAGGACAAGATTCCGGTCTGGACTATCTTCGACGCCCAATAACGTCGCCGCTTGCGGCTTCGCAGCCCCACCGACGTAGTTTCCCAAGAGGCGGGCTTGCAAGTCGTGTCTGCATGGGATACATTCCATAGGTTATGATTAATGGCGTTATACTCAAAAACTGCACTTTCTGAGAAATGAACTTTGCTACGTGGCCAACGCCATGAGGCTTTTGGCCAGGCCGATGATTTTTCGTGGGAGCAACCATATGTGGGTAATCGTCGATAATTCGTTTCGGAGAATCTGCTGGCGCAGGGCT
>DAOWNK010000286.1 GCA_030642635.1 Pirellulales bacterium | reverse complement strand
CAGTCCCCGGCCCCCAACCCCCAGTCCCTACTTACCACAATAATCAATGGTCCGCGCTATCTCGCTCTTGAGATCCTGGCGACGAACGATACGGTCGATAAAGCCGTGCTCCAGCAGGAACTCGCTGGTTTGGAACCCTTTGGGCAGTTCGATGCGGATGGTCGCCTTGATGGTGCGCGGGCCGGCAAAGCCGATCAGCGCCTTCGGCTCGGCGAAGACCACGTCGCCCAGCGATGCGAAGCTGGCGGCCACACCTCCCATCGTCGGGTTGGTCAGCACCGAGATGAACAGCCCGCCGGCGTCGTCGAACCGGGCCAAGGCGGCCGATACCTTCGCCATTTGCATAAGCGAGAGCAGTCCTTCGTGCATTCGAGCGCCGCCGCCGCTGCCGGAGATGATAATAAGCGGCAACTGTTGCTCGGTGGCGCGTTCGATGGTCCGTGTGAGTTTTTCGCCCACGACCGATCCCATGCTGCCCATAATGAACGAGGAGTCGGTCACGCCGAACGCCACCCGGCGTGCGCGGATCATGCCGGTTCCCACGACTGCCGCGTCTCGCAGCCCGGTTCGCTCCTGTTCGTCCTTCAGCCGTTGGCTGTACGGTTTCTTGTCGACGAAGTTCAGCGGATCGGTCGGTTCCAGCTCGGCGTCCCACTCCTCGAAGGTGCCTTCATCGAGGACCTGTCGGATACGCTCACGTGCCGACACGTACCAATGGTAATCGCACTCCGGACAAACGCCGAGCCGTTTTTCCGCTTCCTTGCGAAAGATGGTCTGTTGGCAGCCCGGGCACCGGCGCCAAAGCCCCTCGGGCACGCCTCGCTTGGGGCGTTTGAGCATGTTTTTCCAATTGCCGGTTTGCGAGTTGATTGTAGCCATGAGAAATTTTGGATTTCAGGTTTAGTTTAGCCACGGCGTCCACGCCGTGAAAACACGCTGCGTAGACGCGGCGGCTAAACAAGATTTTCCGGCTCCACCTGTACGGCTTCCCAACGTCCGTGCCCGTTGGCGGCCTTCCATAGGTCGCCAAGCTTGTCGTGTTTTATGAATCGTCGGACAAGGCTAAGCAGCGGCTCGGGCACGACGACGGCGATTGTACCTTCCTTGTGGCGTTTGAGCAACTTGGTCATAACCGTCCGGACACGCTCCTCGGCATCGCCGAGCATTTCACCCTGCGGCGGGCAGACGATCTCAGGTTGCTCCTGCCACTGTCGATATACCTTCGGTTGCTTCTTTTGTACGTCCTTTACTCGCATTCCCTGCCATAGTCCATGGTCCAGGTTCTTCAGGCGGTCCATTTTTTTCGGTTTGACCCCGAGTCCCTTCGCCACTGCGTCGGCCGTTTGTTTGGCATGTTCACACGGCGACGAGTAGACGGCTTCTATCCCCTTGTCTTTCAGTTCGTCGACGAGCCGGGCCACCTCGGAGGCGCCCTGCTCGTTAAGCGGTATGTCCAGCGTACCTTGGATTCGCTCCTGCTGGTCGTAGTCGGTGGAGCCGGGATGTATCAGCACGATATTGAGCATTGCTAAACCTGTATATCTTTGCACGATTTCGCCAGGGATGTCAACTCTTCGATGGTCCGGCGATAGTTATCCGTAGAAAATACGGCTGAGCCGGCGACGAACAGATTCGCCCCGGCTTCAGCACAAGGCCCGATTGTATCTTGGTTGATCCCGCCGTCGACCGAAAGCAGTACGTCTGGACCGGCCAAGGCGCGCAGCCGACGCAGTTTTTCAAGTGCGACCGGCATAAACTCCTGGCCGCCGAACCCGGCCATCACGCTCATCACCAGGACAAGGTCGCACAGATCGAGGCAGTTTTCAACATCGTCGACCGGTGCGGGCGGATTCAGCGCAACGCCCGCCGCGGCGCCCAACGAGTGTATCTCATCGAGCAGTTCGCGTGGGTTTTGCACCGTCTCGACGTGGAAGGTGATCATATCCGCACCAGCCTTGCGAAACGGTTTTATGTATCTGTCCGGCTCGGCGATCATCAGGTGCACGTCCAGCGGCAGATCGGTCACGCGGCGGACGGCCTCGAGGATCGGAATGCCGAAGCTCAAGTTTGGCACGAAGTGTCCGTCCATGATGTCCAGGTGTAGTATTTTTGCTCCGGCCTGTTCCACACGGCGGACTTCCTGCTCCAAGTTTGCGAAGTCGCACGCCAACAGCGACGGCCCGACCAACGGGACGGCGGAACGCAAATCGGCAAGTAACGACGTTACGGACATACGGCAAGCGATTGCGCCAATGGGAAACCGTTTACAGAACGGGGGTTACGGTTGTTGTTTGCTTTTGTCTCGACTAATTTCCTTCATGGAGATTCTGCGGCATCGACCGGTTGTGCCTGCATCACGTGCAGCAGTGAGACGATCACATATTCATCGTACACCGGTTCAGGGTCGTCATGACTAGGAAGGCCGATGAATAAAGAAGACCGACCCAGGGCAACAAGTTCCGGATGCCGAATGTCGTATGTGCGACCGTCAGTTAGCGTTAGCCGAAACGGTCGGAACGGCGCTTGTTGAATAAGCTGTCGAATGTCATTCGGTCGCATGGCGAAAATTCCTGCTTTTGCGGATGCTTTTGTACTTTGCTCAAAGACCAGCGATTACATATATAATTTTATCTGGTCCGGAATCCACCGTCAACCGGCCGGTCTGCGGGTAAAGACCGCAATGCAGCTTTATTTATTTCGCCACAGAATGCGATCGTCAATACCCAACTCGGCCTGCACCGCCGCGATGTCTTTTCTGAAGCGTTTGGCGTCGAGCGGGTAACCGGCTGTGGGTTGCACCCCCGCAACGCGATTGCCCCAGAACGTGTTAAACGCCCGCATGGCCAGCTCGCGGAGATACTTTGACGCCATCGAGGCCAGCGCCACCGGCATGTGCGCCTCGGCCTTGCTTTGGAAGCGTATCTCCACGCGACGCTGCGGCGGGCCGAAACGATAAACGCTCGCGTTGCGACCCTCGCCGTATATCTCGATCATCGCCCCGGGAAAATGTTCATCCAGCATCGCGGCGTAACGGTTCCGCCCGCCGTGCTTGTCGCACAGTATCGAGATCGCCCCGTCGCGGACCGGCTCCACCAGTCGGGCGACCAGGTCGAGCGTCAGGTTCGACAGCACGTCGGCCTTATTCTGTCCGCTGTCGAGTAGTTCGTTAAACTGTTTTGGAAAAACGGCACGGCTGTGAAGCCCGAGCAGCTTGATATTTGCCTCTGCCAGAGCGGCGCGCAGCGCCGGGGCGAGTTGCCGCAGCTCGTCCGGATTTGCGTCGAACGGGGCTTTCCTGTCGTAGTCTGCGCACCACGGTATCGCCTTGAACTGCTCGGCCGATTCCGGTGCAAGGGTTCGCCATACGTCCGACCAGGTGTTCGGCCGTTGGTCCATGCAGCCCCAAACAGCCCAGAGCGCGCGTTCGAGGTGTCGCAGTCCGGCGCCGGGTTGATAAAGCGTCTTCGAGTCGGCCACGGCGATCCGAGTGTTCGGTGCTTCTGCGGCCTTTCGGCGTGTCGGTACGATCGCCTCTGCCAGCCGGCCGTATAGGTCTTCGCCGCGCACGTCATCCGGCACTTGCCAAAGCGAGGCGGAGACAACCAGCGGCCCGAGGTTCGGCCCGTAGCCCGCTTCGTCGGTTCCGATCAGGTGCGTCATGTTATGTTCTGGAACTGAATTCCGGTTGCTTTGGTCTCTTGGTCAAGGTAGAATAGTAAGACAACATCTCTGCACTTTCTGAAAAAACAGCGATAATTGGTATACACTAAAAAAGGCTCTTCCATCATGCTGCGGTTTCAAAACAAGCCGCACAATGGAGGAGCCAAGGATGGTAAGTTCGAAATGTTGTTGGGAATCTCCCGAACAGT
>DAOWNK010000249.1 GCA_030642635.1 Pirellulales bacterium | reverse complement strand
GGCCGAAACCGTCCGGCCGTGGATAGTCCTGGTTGGGCAAAAGTTCCTCGAGCGACGGGGTTTTCGACGGCACGCCGCCGGCGGGGATGTCCAGCTTGGCGATCCAAGCAATGCCGTTCAGCACCACGGTGCGGAAGTTGTCGTCCGCCCAACTCCAGTGCCAGTGGCCGCCGGTCAGTCCGAATCCACGTCCGCCGTCCGGCCGCTGGCGAACCCAGCAGACGTGCTGTGGCAGACCCCTTTCCGCCCGAACGTGCGGGTTGTTATGGTGTGGATCGTCTTTGCGTTTCAGCGTGCTCTCGGGCGGAACGGCCGTGAGGATCGGAGTGACGCCCTCCATGCCGTCGACGAAACGCATGTGGTAGTACCACTCGTCGTTGATCGCAAACGGTTTGACACCCCGGGCGACCGGATGATCCGGCAGCGTTTTGAACTCGGCCACCCAAAATGGATTGACCGACCACCATGTCTCGAAGTAACCGCCGATCCAGTCCTTCAGATAATCGCCCGACGGACCCTTGGGCACCTCGACGCCGTAGTGCAGGCAGGCCAGCCCGACGCCTTGCTTCATCAGCTTGTCGACTTCCTGCTGGTGCGGAATAACGACGTGCCGACCGCCGCCGTCGCAATAAATGATGATTGCATCGGTACCGTCCATCGCGTTCGGATCCTTGGGCCAGCCGTTTTGATAGACGGCTGTTTCGACGCCCGGCATGTTTTCCTCCAGGCACTTTGCCAACAGCAAGCAGCCGGCGTAGTGTTCGTGTGCGCCGTATCCGTGACTTTTTGGGCCGGCGATCAGCACGATTTTTTTCTTCTTAGGCGTTGCTCCACAAAGTAACGCCGGCGATGCGCCAAGCGCGATTCCCATCACGCCGGCGCCGGCGAGATGTTTTAGTGCTTCGCGGCGTTTCATTTTTGTTCTCCTTGATTGTTTAGCCCGCGTTTTTCATCGTGTGGCACGCCCAGAACGTAGTGATGGGCGTGTTCCGTATATCACGCCCTTCGCTGCGCTCAGGGACGTGCCACCCATCACATAATGCCGCGGTTTAGGATACATGCTTAATACGGCTTGAACATGCCTGGGACCGCTACCGGGTAGTTGCCGTCTGCGTCGGGTACTACCGGCGGGGTGCCGTTCATGGTCAATTCCTGACCGTAAGGGAAATCGGCCGGGCCGGCCTTAATCGCATCGTCCCACTTTACGACCTTACCGGAATACGTCGCCATGCGGCCCAACACGGCCGTAAAGCTGCTGGTCGCACCGTACCAGCCTTCGTTGTACTTATCGTCGTTGCGAATGGCGCTAAGCAGGTCGATGTGCTCCTGGTCGTATGGGCTGCGTTTGTCACGACCACTTTGACATTTCGAGACACCCTTCATACCGTGAACGAATTCCGCAACGGCACTCCAGCATCCCTTAATATGCCGGCACTGGCTGAACATCTTCGTGCCGTCGGCGTATGTGAATTCGACGCAGTGGTGGTCGAATATCTGACCGTGGTCCTTGCCTTTGCGCACTTCTCGGCCGCCCATGCCGTTGGCTTCGACCGGATGGCCGCCCTTGATCCAATTGCTGACGTCGAGGTTGTGAACGTGCTGCTCGCAGATATGGTCGCCGCAGAGCCAGACGAAGTAGTACCAGTTGCGCATCTGGTACTCCATTTCGGTCTGTTCGGGCTTACGGCCGCGAACCCAGACGCCGCCTGAGTTCCAATAAACCCTGGAGCACACAAAATCGCCCAACTCGCCGTCTTGGATTTTTTTAATACCGTCGATGTAGCTGGACTGATGATGCCGTTGCAGTCCGACGCCGACTTTCAGCCCCTTCTGGTCGGCCAGCTTGTTGGTTTCCATCAGTTTATTGAAGCCGGGTGCGTCGACACAGCAAGGTTTTTCCATGAAGACGTGTTTGCCAGCCTCGACGGCGGCCGCGTAATGTTGCGGGCGGAAGCCGGGCGGCGTGGCCAGAATCACCATGTCGACTCCACAGCCGATCGCCTTTTTGTAAGCGTCGAACCCGACGAAACGTCGCTCTGGCGGCACATCGACTTTATCCGGCAATCCTTTGGACGCACCCCGATCGTACCTGGAATTCACACCCTTAGTCAGGCCGTTGAGACTAGTTTCCAGCCGGTCTTCGAATGCATCGGCTATAGCCACCAGTTTGACGTTGTCGCCTGTAGTGAGGCAGTTAAGAGCGGCGCCCATGCCGCGGCCGCCTGCGCCGATCAACGCGACCTTGAGCTTGCCATTTTCGGCTGCGTGTGCTGTGCGTGAGATGTTCAGGCCGCCAGCCAACGCCGTGCCGGCCGCAATTGCCGAAGAACTCTTCAGAAAATCACGTCGCGAAGGTCTTGTAGTGTCGCTCATTCTGGTATCTCCTAAATTGGGATTGAAATTAAACTACTTAATTGCAGTGTAAAGCCGCGACCAGTGGTCGCGGTTGGATTGTCGGTTCGTCGCCGTGTGGTCCGCGACCAATGGTCGCGGCTTTGCAATTGCTGCTAAGCCGCAAGCAGCCTACTCCTTGCCAGCCTGGGCCTCTGCGTACTCTTTTATGATTTCGATGTCCGGCTCGTACAGCTTGGCCTCTTCTGCATCAGGCGTTTTCAACGGACGCACTATGCGGAAGCCGGGACAGTAAACCTCGGTGGTGTACCAAATGCTCTTTGGAATCTGCGGGTCTTGCATCTTCCAGTCCTCGCTCGAGCCTGTCCGGACGGCGCTGCGGAGCTTCTCGGGATCGTCGTCCCAGCATCCGCCGCGGGTAACTCGCGGGTATTCTGTTGTTGGCGCCGCCAACGGACAGGTGGCCGTCTTGCCGGCGAGTTGTTTGTAATAGTCGGGAATGTACTGATCCAATACCCATTCGCTGACGTTCCCGTGCATGTCGTACAGTCCCCACGGGTTCGGCTTTTTCTGGCCGATCTTGTGGTATCCGTCGTCGCTGTTCTCGAAGTGCCATGCGTAATCGCCCAACTTCTCCGGGTCGTCGCCGAAGGAGTAAGCAGTATCGGTCCCCGCCCGAGCCGCATATTCCCACTCGGCTTCGGTCGGCAGCCGGTAGTATCGGCCGGTCTTTGCCGATAGCCACTTGCAGTACACCCGTGCGGCAAGCTGCGTCATACAGATGGCCGGATAGCCTTCCTTGCCCATGCCGAACGTCATGTCGCTGTACGGTTTGGTGGGCTGTGTGATGGCGTCGACGAGCAGTTCTCGCTCGGTGGGTTCCTCGCCGCTGGTTTTTCGAGCAAGCTCTCTGTGCTGTACGTCGATACTCAACCCCCAAAGCTCGTACTCGTCCCATGTGACCTCGCACTTGCCCATCCAGAACGGCTCAACGGCAACCTCGTGTTGCGGTCCCTCGTCGTCATTGCGGTCCTTCTCGCCCTCGGGGCTGCCCATGGTGAACTTGCCGCCGGGTATCGGGACCATATCGAACTTCACGTCGGTATCCGGGATCGCCTCGGTGTACGCCTTCATGTCGGACTCATTTTAAGCATTGGCGTTTGCGACCTCGATCGGTTCGGGAAGCCACTCGACAGTGACGACCGCAGTCGGGTCGAACTGATCGTCATCGGTATCCTCGCTATCGGCAGCTTCGCCCTCAGTGTTGGCCTCTTCCTTGGGTTGATCGGCTTCGGCAGGTTGTTCTTCAACTACGGCTACCTCCGTAACAATGACCTCCTCGATGGCTTCAACCGGTTCTTCCGGAGCAGGAAGCACATCGACGGCCGTCTCGTCCTGGAAAGGTGTTACCGGCGTAGTTGTTGCAGCCGGGGCGGTTGCAGCCGGGATAGTCGTTCCGGCAGGCGGCTGCTTGTCGGTCCGCGGCGTGCAACCGGTAATTACTGCAATCACAATCGCGAACGTAAACATCCGGCAAACTTGCACAACACATCGAGGATACAATACACTAGTCATACGTAAAATCCTTTCAAATTACATTGCAAAGCCGCAAGCGGCGTTGGAGAACCTCTTCAAATGGGAAGGCTTTTGATTGTGTGGATGTTGTGGGTGGGAGCACCGGTCGCCCAGCCGGAGAAACAGGAACTTAGCCGATTCCAGTTTACCCGAACGGAAATGGCCGTGCCGATTACAATTGTATTGTACTGGTCCGACAGTGCAATCGCAACCAGGGCAGCCGAGGCCGCATTCGCCAAAATCCATCGTCTCAATGCCGTCTTAAGCGATTACGATCCGCAAAGCGAGTTGCGGCGGCTTGGAGACACTGCCTCTGGTGGGGGGGCCGTGCATGTCAGTCCCGACCTGTGGCGGGTTTTGAGCCATGCCCAGGCACTTGCCGAATGCTCTGACGGTGCATTCGACGTGACGGTCGGTCCGGTCGTTCGACTGTGGCGTAGGGCCAGGCGTCGTGGCCGGCTCCCACCGCCCGAGTTGTTGGATTCCGCTCGGTCATTGGTGGGATACCGACTGATTCGGCTGAACAGGGAAGATCGTACAGTCGAATTGCTAAAAACCGACATGCGGCTGGATTTGGGCGGAATTGCCAAGGGATACGCCGTGGACGAGGCACTTAAGGTGTTGAAAGAATTCGGCATAAGTCGGGCACTAATCGACGCCGGCGGCGACATCGTCCTGGGCGATCCGCCGCCCGAGTTGCCCGGCTGGAGAGTCG
>DAOWNK010000156.1 GCA_030642635.1 Pirellulales bacterium | reverse complement strand
TATTTAGCCCGCCGTGAATACACGGCGGGCAAACGTGGCAAGCGTTTTCCGCTAGCCCCGGGTGTATTCACCCAGGGCTAAATGTAGTTCGATCGTAGACTTCCACCTCGGTAATTACCTTGTGCATGTAGACGTCGTGATCCTGCATGGGTACCTCGTCGACAAGTTGACACTCGAACCCCAGCGCCGCGAACGCACTCTCGGGCCGGGCGGCACGCAACAGCTTGTCGTAGTAGCCTTTGCCGCGTCCGATCCGCCCGCCGCGACGGTCAAACGCCACACCAGGCACCACTACCAGGTCGACCTGTGAGATGTCTACCTTTCGATCTGCACGTTCGCGCCATTGGGCGGTCGGTTCCAAAATCTGATACGTGCCGGGGGCAAGTTCGTCAAACCCTTCGACGCGGAACAGTTCGAGCCGGCCATCGGCCCAGTACGGAACTACCATCTGCTTGCCGTTTTGCCAGACGGTCGGAAGAAAATGCTGCGTGCGGACCTCGGCACGGATATCGATGTAGAACATCACCGTCCGAGCGGAGCGATACTCGGGCAACTCGGCCAGCCTTCGGCAGATTTGCAGACTCAACCTGTCCTTGTCCGCTTGCCGATTTCGACTCTCACGCGCACGCACGCGGATTGTCTGTTTGCGCTGCCTTATCTCGTCCTGAGATTGTGACATTAGGTGTAGGGTGCGTGAAACGCACCATTCCCAACTGCTGATAGCTTATTAAAAAATGGGCGGCGCCAGGCTCGAACTGGCGACTTCCACCGTGTGAGGATGGCGCTCTAACCAACTGAGCTAGCCGCCCGATGAACTGGTGATGACGTCAATAAAAATCCAGTGGCACCGGCGTCCCGCCGGTGTGACGTAACCCGAAGTAATACTCATATCTTATGCACCACCGGCGAGACGCCGGTGCCACTGGTTCTGTCCTTTACACTTCGCCGGCGGGCGGCTCGAATTTCGGCGCCGTCGCCTCATCCAGGTCGTCGCTTGGCTCCTCGTACGAGTTGTCATCGCTTATGGAATTCGTGGCCGACTCGATCTCCTCCTCGATACCGTGGATTCCTTTCTTAAACTCGATGAGTCCCTTTCCAAGCGATCGGCCGACCTCCGGCAAGCGCTTGCCGAACAGCAAGACGGCAATCACAAGGATAATGAGCATCTCGGGCGGGCCGGGCATGCCGATAAAACAAAATGGAACCAGCAGCGCCATTGCGTTATTCTCCCTGTTTCTTATCGCCCGGGCCGTCGATCTTGCCCGCATCGTCTATTTCGTCTTCGATGCCCTTCACTCCCTTCTTGAATTCCGTGATGCCCTTACCAAGCGAACGCATCACGCTCGGCAGGCGATTACCGAACAACAACAGGACGATCACCCCAACGATGAGCATCTCAGGCAAACCGGGCATACCGATAAAGCTAAACGGCAAACTCATGGCATGATCCTTGTGGAAACAGAACATCCTTGCGAGGATGAAAACTTCATGTATATCTATTGTACTAACGCCGGCTGGCATGTCAAACGACGACCCCACAACGGGGGGGTAATAATGTGTTCGATATGTCCATTCGTCATTTAGCCGGCGAGCTTGCTCGGCGTGTGGGTGGCCGGGGCAAAGCGAAGCGGTGCCCCGGAACTGCTGGGGCATTGCCTTTGGCTCTGCCACCAGCCACCCGACGAAAACGCGCCTAGCGAGCTAGGCGGCTAAATGATACTACTTCGCCCGATCTTCCGCCGGTGCGGCCTCGATGTACAGCGGCAGGAATCGGTAATACACCTCCAGACACAGCGTGCCCAGCGCGGTGCTGTAGACACGCCCTCCGTAGCCGCCCCAGACCGTATCCGGATCCCAACTTCCGGCCAAAGGGCCGTCCCGACGCTGGCCGTCGATCAACGTGGCTTGCAAGGCGTCGTTCCATCGCTCCCAGTGGATGCCCTGCAACTGGTACATAGCCAGCGTGGCGTAGTACCAATAGTAGAGGTTCGGCGAGGCATCGCCCGGCAACTCGCCCAACAGATAATCTCCCGCTTCGTTGCCGGCCGGATGCTCGCGCGGCATCCCTAAAAATTGCCAGCAGGCCAACGCCTCGGCCGTCATGGGCCGGGTGGCCGGTTGATTCGGTCTGTACGAGGCCAACCCGCCGTGCTCGCCGGAGGATACGGACCGCAAAAACCGGATCAGTCCGTTGCGTGTTTGCACCGGGATCGGTATTCCTGCCAATTCCGCACTCTTCAGGGCCATCAACTGCCATCCGGCCTGGCTGGTGTCGCCCGGGTCGCCGGGCCGATACCGCCAGCCGCCGTCCGAGTTGCTCTGGGCGGCCAGCGTATAGCCGATCGCACGACGTACCGGCTGCCGAAGCCGCGCGTCGTCGGTCATGCCGTACGCCTCGCTGATGGCGAATGCGGCCATGCTGTGACAGTACATCTTCGCGTATGCGGTCGCCTTTCCGCCCAAGTTGCCGTCTTGTGCCTGGCAACGGAGCAGATATTCCAGCCCTCGCCGGACGTTTTCTCGATAGTGCCCGTCAAGGTGTGTGTGGCCGGAGGCGAGAAATGCAAGCAGAGCCAGGCCGGTTGTGGCGGTGTCGGCCTCGATGCCGGCACGTTGACGGTTCTTGCCGTCGATGTGCATCTCGCGCCCTGCACCGTGGTCATCGGCGTCCCATCGTCCGTCCGTGTGTTGATTCTCAGCAAGCCATTTCAACGCCGATTTGACGGCGGCCTCGGTCGCCGGCGTCGCGCCCTGACGCTGTGCCAAACGCGAACGGTCGGGCGATACCCGAAGCCGGTAGATGTTCGGCAGCAGACGTTGCAATCCGCTGTGTCGAACGTCGACCAACTGCGGCGAGGCAACCAACGCGGCATCGTCCGGCAACAGGCTTGCATCCCTACCGGCGTATCGCTCACCGACCGGAACGATCGTCGGCTCTCCGGCGGGGCGTTGGTCGATGTGCAAGTCGCGTGCGACGGATTCGGCCGGCTCCGAACGAGCCGGCCGCGTAAGCCGGTCCGTCAATCCCGCCAAGACGCCGGCCGGGTCGGGAGTCGTCGGCGGGGTCTCCAATTGCGGTGCCGGGACCGGTTGCTCCAGCAGTGAGGTCGAGATACCTTCGCTGGCCGTACGGGTTGGAGCCGGCCGGTCTTCGCCGGCCACCGGGTGCAGTTTGGGTGTTTCCCGCTCCGGCACATTCAGCCCGGGCGGCTCGCGGCGTTGGGCCGTCGGGGCGGTGATCTCCTCGGGCGCCTTGCCGGGTGTGGTCCGGCCGATCGATCCGGTCGGAGAATCCGGCGTCGGCTCCGGCGGCTCGGTGTCTGGGGGAACCAGGTGCTTAAGCGACGGATCAATTGGAATGGGCACAGCCTTCGAGGCGGTTCTGCGCTTGGGTTCCGGCGGTTCGTCCGATTGCTCACGATCCGGGTCTGCCCGGTCCGGCTGTGCCATTGCCTCGTGCAACAAATCCTTCCAGGGCTTTTCCTGCGAGACGGGATCTTCCGAGCCGGCCGCTTTTCGAGCGGGGCCGTCGACGAACGATACGTATAGCACCGGCTCTTCCGTGTTGCCGACGCCGCAGACGATCTGCACGGTTGTGGCGTAACCGACCAGCAGTAGATGAGCCAACACCGACAGCATCAAACATTTCCGTAGCGGCCGTGACTGTCCCCACCGGGTTCGCATCAGCACGACCAGCGTGACGCTCAGCACCGCCAGCCCAAGCCATAGCAGCCCAATCACCAGCTCGATGCCGGTGAGGAAGTCAACGATCCGGTCAAAGCGAAGGGCAAACATCGATTAACGATCATAAGAATGAAACCACAGATGAACACAGATAAACACAGATGAAGAAAAACCTGAAATACTAATGGGGCAAAATTGTCGACTTGAAGCTCGACCTCTCTGCTTTCCAGGCTCCGGTCTCTCGCCTAAAAATCTGTGTTCATCTGTGTTTATCTGTGGTTCCATCCTATAGTTTATCTTTCTTTCACAGTTTGAAGATCAATTTTTCGGCGGCGTCAATCGCACCGAGATTCCCATGTCACGAATGCCGGCCTGTTTACATGCGTTCAACACCGAGGCCACAAGCTGAAATTCACCCTGGGCGTCGCCGCGAATCAGCACGCCAAGGTCGGAATACTGCCCTCTGGCTGCGGCCAACCGTCCGGTGAGTTCGTCGAGTGTGACGGGCGTTTTATCCAGCGTGACCGCACCGTCGCGATAGACGTTGACGACCCTACGCTGCGGTGCGGCAGTCAAAGCGCCGCGGTCGGCGACCTCCGGCACCCGAAGCTCGATCTTCCGCTCCAACTCCGTGAACTTCGTACCGACCATGAAGAATATGATCAACAGGAAGACGATGTCGATCATCGGCGTTAGGTTCAACGTCGGCTGTTCGTCGAGATGGGTTTTCAGTGGCATGGCGGGGGAATTAGGGATTAGGGATTGGGGATTGGGGATTAGTGCTAAGCCGCAAGCGGCAATTTTCAATTCGCCACCAATCACGCAGCCGCGCTGCGGCGACGCGATTTTTTGTTCTCCAACTCTTCGGCCGAAATCGCGCTTACCACCTCCTGGCCCATCGCGTCAATGTCGATGATCAGCCGATCTACGCGGCTGACGAACCACAGGTAGCAGATCAGCGCGGGAATGGCCACGCTTAAGCCAGCGGCGGTGGTCAACAACGCCTCGCTGATTCCCATTGCCAACAACTCCGGCCGGCCTAGCGCATCGGCGGTGGCGATATTGTTAAACGCCCGAATCATGCCGACCACGGTCCCCAGCAGTCCCAACAGCGGTGTAACGGTGGCCACGCCGTTGATCACGCGGAGGTATTTCCGCAGTCCGTTTGTAATCCGCTCGCCGCTGTCGATTACGGCCTGCTCGACCTCTACGGCCGGCCGGCCCCATTTGCGCACCGCGCCGGCGAAGACCTCTGCGACCGGGCTGCGGCTCTCCTGACACAACATCAGTGCCTTGTCGCGGTCCAACTCGCCGTTGCGAAGTTGCTGCAAGAATCGGGTGACGAACGGCCGTGGGATCACACGACCGCGGCGCAGGCTGATCGTACGCTCGAAGACAAACGCCAGAAGCAGCAGCGAGCAAACGGCGATCGGGATCATCAGCGGCCCACCGTCCTCGATTATGCTCCAGAGATTTTTCGTGGGGATAGGGGTTTGCTCGACTGCCGGTGCGACCGGCCCCGCCAATGTCGGTCCTTCGGCCGGTATGGCCACGGCCTGATCAGCGACCGGTTCGCCATTGGCAATGGGCGCCAGCACTGCCAGCAATCCGGCTGCCACACAGCCAGCCAGCGTGCGAGATATCGTGATGGTTTTCATTGTTTGGATTGCTCCTTATTGTCCACTATCTTCTTCGTACCCTACCGGCCTCCGGTGTGAGTGAATTTGCCGGGTTGTCGGCTGCCCGCTTCTCGGCCATCTTCGCAAAGATGGTATCCGGATACACCTTAAGCACTCGTTTGTACAATTTGGCGGCTTCATGCCGCTGTCCCAGCTTTTCGCGGCACTTGCCGGCCTGCAACAATGCGGCGGCCTGCCAGGTGGGATAGTCGTAGAGTATCTCCATGCGCAGGTAGGCCCTTAGTGCAGTTTTATAGTCCTTTTGGTGGAAAAACGTCTCGCCGATCATCCATTGGGCCATCGCCGCCGTCTCGGTCTTCTCGCCGGTTTTCGAGCGAATTACCTTCCGAAATGCCCCCCGGGCACCCTGAAAATCGGCCCGGGCGTGCCGACAGCGGCCGATCAAGTAGTCGGCCTCGTGGAGCTGCTTGAAATTGGGATATTTCGCCTCGATTTTCGACGCAATTGCATATGCCCCGCTCCAGTCGCCCTTTTGGCTCAATATCTGTGCCTGCCGTAGCAGGACCGCTGCAAGCCACTGTTCCGGGCGGCCACGAATCTGTTCGGCAAGCTGGTCGAACAGCCGGGCGGCCTGCTGGTAATCCTCCTGCCGATAGGTCGCCTCGGCGATCCAGAACTCCGCCTGTAGCTTGTTGGAGGTCTCCGGAAACGCCTCCAGCAGTGCCTCGAACGCACCGGCGACCTGCCGCCATTGCTCCTGGGCGACGGCGATCCGGCCGCGAAGATACATGGCGTTTTCTCGTGTGCGGTCATCCGGCCGACCGGCCAGCACCTCGTCGACCATCTTGCCGGCCCGCTGGTAATCCTTGGCGTCCAGCGCCCGTTGTGCCAACCGAAATGTAGCGTCGGCCCCGTAGCGGCGCTGGCCGTAATTTTTTCTCAGCCGCTCGAACAACTCGGCCGACTCGGACTGCTTGCCCTGGTCGCTGAGCACCCAGGCCCATTGGTACAGTGCCGATTCAAGCTGCGGGGTGTCCGGATACTGTTCGACAAACCGCTCATACAGTGCGGCGGAGTCACTAAGCTGTCTTAGCTCTGCCCGCAATCGGGCAGCGGATAAAAGCGCCTGCGGATGCTGTCGGCTCTTGGGGTATTTCTCGATCACCATGTCGTACATGATCAATGCCTGGTCTGACAATCGAAGCCGCTGGAGTATCCGACCGCGTACCAATGCCGCCTCGGCCGCCATCTCCGCCGGCGGGTCTTTTGCGAGCAACTTTTCAAACGTTTCAGCGGCCCCGGGCCAATCTTCCTGCTCACGCCGGACCATGCCGAGCCAGTAACCGGCCTCGACGCTGATCTCTGTTTCAACCCCTGGTGTATCGAAGAGTTCACGAAACGCCGATTCGGCGTCCTTGAGCCGGCCGAGCTTCATCAGCGCCCAACCGCGTCCCAACCGCGCCTTCGGCCGCCAGCGGCTTTCGACGAATTTGGTCTCGAAGGCGCTGTAAGTCTCGATCGATGCAGTGTATTTCCCCGTGATGTACAGCAGTACGGCAAGATGGAATTGTGCATCGTCGGCCAGCGTGTTTTCCGGCTTTCCAGCCACGGCACGATAGAGCCGTTCCGCCTCGTCGTATTGGTCTCGGCGTTCCAGCGCACGGGCAAGCCCGAACCGGCAATCGTCCTGCAGCCGGCCGTCTGGAAAGCGCTCCAGACACTCGCGAAAACATTTTACCGCCGCGGCCGTATCCACATTGTCCATTGCGATGTCGCCTAAATACGTCAACACGTACGCGTTCAGCTTGTCGTCTGGATACTTCGCCTGGAATCGCAGCAGCTTGTCCTCGGCCGTTTTGGCCTTTCCGGCCATGTATGCGGTCTCGCCGGCACGGAACAGCGCCGCCCGGGCGAACTTTCCGTTCGGACAGCGATCGAGATATCGCCTGAAACCGATGCCTGCCCGTTCCAGATCGCCCGACTGCAACGCCGCTTCGGCCAGCAGGAAGGTTCCCTTATCGGCTTCGAGGTGCTTTGGATACTTGTCTAGTGCTTTGTCACGCTTAGGAATTAGGGTTGCATTATAATGTATATTCCTTCATGCTGTTTGGCAACATGGAGGAATCGCTGTGGAAAAAAAGTATATCGTTCGTCTCACGGATGAAGAGCGGAATGTACTCCGCGACG
>DAOWNK010000229.1 GCA_030642635.1 Pirellulales bacterium | reverse complement strand
TTGCGGTCTCTACTGGCGTCGGGCAAGCTCCACCGGCGCCGTGCTGGCACTGTTGGCGGGATCTTCAGCGCTCCTCGGGCTGGGACCGGTTCAGGATATGATCGGCGTGGATATCCCGAGTGCAAGGGTCGGGCTGACGAGCATCGGTATTACCATTGCAGCAATGTTCTTCGGTTCGCTGCTCTTTCCCGATCAAAAGAAAACACCACACGAACCGAACCAAGGAGATAAGCCATGAATCTTTTAGACTATCTGACGTTTTGGAACGACATGCCGCTGGCGTTTTGGATTTGGTTGTGGAAGATCGTCCTCATCTGCTCGCTTGCGCTGTTCGGCTGCATGGCGGTATGGGTGACCATCGGCGGATACTTCGACGTCAAACGCCTGTTCAAAACTATTACCGAAAGCCACCAGAAAGAACAACGGTAGGTTGGCAATCTATCTCGTTATGTTCACAACGGAGTTACCGAAGCCCAAGAATATACCGCTGCCAACGTTTCTCGAATTTGTCGAGCGTCGTGCCAACAAGCTTCTCGAATCGCTTGACCGGCGAGATGCCGTTGGCTCTTCGACGGACATACTCGTCCAATGCAGGTGTGCCCGGCAACCGGTTCTCGAACGCCAGGCAGTATGCCAATCCCCACGAATATGCGTAGTACCGTTCGGCAGATTCGGCGTCGAATCGCAACGTATCGTTTTCGAGCACACCGGCCTCGAACATCATCGCCTGGCCTTCGTTAAGCCATACCGGAACATCGTAATTTTTGCGAGGATAGACGTAGTTTTCCAGGTAGGCATGAAACGCCTCGTGGTACAGCGTGGTGAACATGCCGCTTGTAACGGCATTGAATTTTTGAGCGTTGGTCCGATCGACCCGATTCAACTCGTCGCGTTTTTTCTTGATTTGCCGCTCGAACTCACCGCGTTCCGCCGCCAATAGTCTTTTGATTTGCCTGCCGTGCGCACCTTCACATTTGAGTTGTTCGGCTATTTCTGCAAGCCGCAACGGCAATCGTCTCTCCAGTTGTTTTAGTTCTGCGCGGAGTTGATCGTGCCTTGCCTCGGTCTTGGACAGCTCGGCGGCGAATCGGGCTAATTCGCTGCCGGCGACCACCAGGTTGTCGTCCTCGATGAAGCAGGCGGGGTTGCCGATAGTCAGCCCGAGCCGTCCGAGATACGCATGATATTCAGACATCGAGCCGAGCATTACAATGCACAGCGGTCGCCGCGAGTCAGTTCGCGGCGGAAGGATTTGTCGGTATGCGGTGAATATCTGCTCGACCCGCACGATTACCCGACGCGTGGTCGGCTCGTCCACGGAGCTTTCCAGCGAGAACCATCTGCCGCGATAGTGCAAGTATCTGGCGTCGTGCCGCTGAACCATGCCGAGCCGGACGGCGTCGATGCGTCCTGCTTCGATTCGGGATCGGTTTAGGAACCGTTTTATTTGTCGTCGCAGTTCCGCCTGCTCGGCCGGTTGAAGTCGAACCACCGCGGCAACAGACGATCGCGCCAGCGGCCGGATCACCAGGTGCATCGGTCGGCCGGCGGGCCGTTCGATCTGGATCAGGTGTACCCAGGCGTCGTCCTGCGATTCGACGAGCCCTTCGTACCGACGTCCGTCGATAAGCTCGACACGCTCGCTGGGCCAATCGCGCACCGAGAAGACCTGGCACGCCGCCGAGGTGCAAAGCACACACCAGGCGATCCACCACCCGGCCGTAATGTGAAAAGGCAAAGGCGAACGCATGGTTTCATTGTACCAATGCCGTGGTGGAAAAAAAGTTTAGCCGCCAAGCTATTTTATCAGCCGCCTGACAAATCGGCATCCGACCAGTACCATAAGTGTGGCGGCCTGAACGTTTGCGTCTTGACGACCGGCGTGCTCGATCCGCTCGATCAGGCCCGACGGATGAACCAGCACATCGTCACAGTGCGATACCTTGGCGTCAAGATAGATCACACTGGGAGGAATACCGAAGGCGGCAACCAAGAAGTCGAAGGTTGGCTTGCTGGGCAAGAAGAACGAGAAACCGCTGCCGGTCAGGTCATGGCATCGGACTTCGAAAAATTCCGATTCGTCGGGCATATCCGTCCCACGCCGCAATGCAATGCGATGCATCGTCTGAAACACTTGCCGCCGATTGCCGCGGCGATCGGTAGTCTCGTCTTGCTGCAAGGAACCCGAGAGTTGATGAATCAGGTTGTAAAAGTTGGCGTCGATTTCGTTTTCGAGCAGTGCCATACCTGTGAATCCCTCGTTGTTAAACTGAAAAACAGGGGCTGGGGCTGGTACAAGGAAGAGAGGAGAGAAATTCCCTCTTCACTCCCTAGCCCCTGGCCCCCAGCCCCTAATCCCTAATCCCTAATCCCTAATCCCTTCATATTATACGTTTATCAACAAAGCAAATCGTATATGGTCGAGATAGTCGGTTCTTAACGAAAAGAACGGCTGCAAGGTGGCTGCAAAGGACCGGATTGCGGTGGGATTGACAGCCGGACGGCGAATAAGGTACAGTCCGGCTATTCATCTATTCTTCATTCGCTGACGAACAGATCGAGCCGTCATGGACCGCACGTATCCCTTTGTCAAATCTCTGAAATCACCGGGCGTCGAATCTTCATTCAGCGTCGAATCGGGCTTCTTCTCGACCCGATCGCACGATACTACCATTGCCGTTTTGGCCCCGATGCACGATGAACCGGGGTATCCATACCCGCTGATCGTATGGCTGCACGGCCGGGGAGACGACCAACGGCAGTTGATGCGTGTAATGCCCCATATCAACATGCAAAACTATGTGGCCGTCGCACCGCGCGGTGTCGTTTGTACCCACCAATCCGGCGAACAGGACCGCCACTGCTACGGCTGGCAGCAGTCGGCAGAAGCAGTGCAACGGGCCGAGCAGAGTATTTTCGACGGCATAGAGACGGCCGTGCGGAAGTTTCACGTCAACCGGCAACGGATATTCATCGCAGGGTTCAACCACGGGGGGACCATGGCCTTTCGCGTGGCAATGAGCCATCCGAACCGGTTTGCCGGCGTGCTGTCGCTTTGCGGCCCATTTCCACGCGGCGGCGCGCTGCTGGGCAACCTGGACAAGGCACGACGGTTGCCGATACTGCTGGCCACAGGACGCGACAGCCGCCAATACACTGCCGACGAAGTGTGCAACGACCTGCGTCTGTTACATACGGCCGGGTTGTCGATTATGTTGCGGCAGTATCCAGGCGGAGATGAACTCTCTCCGCAAATGTTGATGGACATGAACCGCTGGATCATCAACCAACTCACCGATGACAACGTTTAGGGGCGACCGATAAATAACTTCCCGTTTTCTTGTGGGAGGCGTCTCCGACGGCGATCTGGGGTGATTGGTGGTTCAATCGCCGACGGAGTCGCTCCTACAAAAAACTTCTGTTTTCGACCGTTGGGCATACACCAGGGCGTGAAGTTCACAGGGCTAGCAAAGCTAGCTGCCGGCGGCCATAAGAAAGCTGAATGACAAGCGGACCGCGACGATCGAGATTCTCAAGATACCTTGATCGAATTTGTCAGGCGGTTTACACCGGTCATTTCCATGGCGGCGTGTTGGGCGAGTTGCTTGCAGTAGTAGGTGGCACAATGTCCCTTGAGCAGGACTCCGTCTTCACCGACCTCGACCGAGAGGTCCAGCACACTGCGTCCGGTCTCCTCTTGAACAGCTCGTTCAATCGAAGCGGCCAAAATCTCGGCCTCCTCAAGGGTCTCGGGCAACTCTTCACCGATGGCCGGCAGGACGAGTGCCGTCTCATCTGATAGGTCTTCCATGGATTTCTCCCCGACCATTGTCTTACCGACCGCATCCTTTTGGCCGACGACGACGAAATCTCCGAGGAACGTCCATGTTCCTATTACGGTTGTTACCGGCCACAACTCGGACCTGCGCTTTACGACACACAAATATGGCGAAGACGCAACCCTAGCTCACATGCAACCTGTAACATCTTAAAACCGCCGGTGTGCAGGACACCCTGCCCCGGGCGAGGTAAAACACCGGCACTTACTCGACCAGCACCGAGTTGTGAACCTCTATGTCCTTGCACACCGAACGGATAACCTCCTGTGCCAACTGCTTGTGGTAAAAGCTGGAAACGGAGCCGGAGATCAGCAAGATGCCTTTGCAGTGCTCCACGTGCAGATCGCGCAATTCATGGATGGGACTACTGTCTAAGGCCGTTTGCGCCCGTGGTTGAACGTCGTTGGTAAGAGTAGAGGGCATTAGAATCGGGTCCCTTCCATGAAAAATCGTTCCCTATTTAACGATCCCGGCGATGCCCGAGTAACTCACGGTGCCTATCGAAGAACACGCCGATAAGGATGAATTTAGTATCAAACCACAGAGCTAGTCAACCCCAATTGTGGAAATTACGGTAAAAAATCGTGGTTGGCCGCATTTGGCTAATTCAAACTATAATTGCAGGGGCTAGGGGCTGGGGACTGGTATAAGGAGAGAAGTTCGCCCTTCGCCCCCAGCCCCAGCCCAATATACCGGCGTTTTCAGTTTGAGTAACTAATTTTCCCAGACGCCTTCAGATAGGCGATCACCTCGTCTGCAAGCACCTCTGCCGACTTGGCCGCCGCGTCCAGCACCATCTCCGGCTTCCCGGGCGGCTCGTACGGGTCGTCGATGCCGGTGAACCCTTTAATTTCCCCGGCCCGGGCTTTCTTGTAAAGCCCCTTGGGGTCCCGTTTCTCGCATACGTCCAGCGGTGCATCGACGAGTATCTCGACAAAATCCCCTTTTTCCACCATTGCCCTGGCGCCGTCGCGATCTGCCCGATATGGGCTGATAAATGCCGTAATTGCGACGATCCCGGCGTCGCAGAACAGCTTGGCCACCGTGCCGATCCGGCGGATGTTCTCCTGGCGATCCTCGGCCGAGAACCCCAGCCCGAACCGTCGGGCGAACTGCTCGCCGTGCTGCTCCTGAAGCATTCCAGGCCCCGAGTTCAGCCCATGGCGGATGTTGTCGCCGTCGAGCACAAAGCTGTGTACTCCCATCGAGTGGAGCTTATGGTCGACCAGATTGGCCACCGTGCTCTTTCCACAGGCGCTTAAGCCCGTAAACCAGACCACGCAGCCGCTGTGACCGTTGAGTTTTTCGCGTTCC
>DAOWNK010000283.1 GCA_030642635.1 Pirellulales bacterium | reverse complement strand
TTGTAAGCGCAGTTAAAGCGACTTCGCTCATATGTCGGTGCGGGCAAGATCGCCAACACACCCAGCAACGAGCCGATTACCACCGTGGCGATCAGCAGCGAGAGAAAGGTTTGGTTTGAAAACAGATTGACGCCCTGCTGCATCGAGTCGCCAAGGAAACCGAGTATCGGCGAGCGGCCGGTTTGCTCAGAGTCAGAGGGCACGGCCTCCGACAGGCTGTTGCCCAGCAACTCGGACAGCAGCTTTCCATGGAGGCAGGTATCGACGAACAACTCGCGTTTGAACCCGTCGGCCGCCAGCTCGGTGTTGAGTTGCGAGAGTTGCTCGGCCGATGACCGGCCGTCCAGGTAGCACAACGCCAACTCGATAAAGCGGTCGTCGCTCGAAGTGGTGCGTCGGGGGTCAAACATCGGTGAGACCTTCTTCGGAGCGTTGTTGCCGTATGCAGTCGCGCAGCGTGCGATGGATGCGGCTTAAGGCCACGTAGATCGTGCGGACTTTCCGGCTAAGAATCTCGGCTACCTGGGCGCCGCTGCGACCCTCGGCGTAGCGGAGCGCAACAATCCGGCGGGCATATGGCGTAAGCTGCTCCACGCAGTAACGCAGCGCGTCGGCCAGCGTCTGCGACGGCACGTCGTCGTACTTCCGCCAATATGGGGCCAAACCGTCCAGCACGTTCTCGTCCAGCAGCATTGGTGTTTTCACCTTGTCTCGCACCGCGTGCAGCGCCCGATATCGGGCGGTCTGGCGGAGCCACGGCAGCAACGCCCGCTCGTTGTCAATCTGTGCCCGCTTGTCAATCGCCAGCATCGACACCTCTTGCAACACGTCCTCGGCGATGTGCTCGTCGTGTACGACCGACCATACGTATGCCAACAGCTTGGCCCGCTCGGCCATTAAAACGCGAACAACGGTGTTTTCATCGACGGGCATGGCGATTTATGTGGATAAAACCCCTCTATACATAATAATCCCAGTAAAATGAGATATGTATACATTTTGAGGTAAAAACAAAAATAAAATGTGTCACTTCCCTATTGACAGGCGTCTCCGGAATGAGTATACATAAGTACACCATTCTGCCGATACGACCTTCAGTCCGCAATTTCGAGCCGATTGGCTGATTTTGTGGGAGGCTGAGAAAATGCCGGAATTCGCGGGGGAAAACCTGAACAGGCTGATGGCCGCCGAAGGGCTGTCGATCCACCAGGTGTCCGAAAAGACCGGCCTGGACGAGCGGACTATTCGAGGGATTCTCGGCGGCACGAACAAGCCGCACGCGAAGTCGCTGCACCACCTGGCCGAGGGGCTTGGCGTGAAGGTCGATGAGTTCTTCATCGACCCGTCGCAATTGCTCTACCGCCGGTTCGACCGCCTGACCAACCCGATGGTCGAAGAGGTGCTGCAGAACGACCCTGAGCTGTTCGACGGCTGGCTGGAGTCGGATTTCGACGAGCTGCATAGCCGCATGGGCGCCGGCGGGGCGCTTACACGCGAGGGCACGCTGGCCGCCGTCAGTGCAATGAACCGCCGCCGCGAGTTGCACGAGAAGCTCGACCTGATACTGGAAAGCGGGCAGGCGGAGTTGATCGGCGGGATGATCGACCTGGCGTACGGGCGGATCGTGGTGGAATAAAATCAGTTTAGCCGGCGAACTTGTTCGCCGAGTTGTATCGCAACTCGACCCCGTTCTACAGACGCGCGCCGTGCAAGCACGGCGGCTAAACAAGTTGCAGCGATTTCAGCACAACATCGACGATCCTTGTCGTATCAAACTCCTCTTCGGCCAGTGTGGCGACGGTGCGGCGGTCGAGACGGTGACACTTGGCAATCGCTTCTAAGCATTCCTCAAGGTGCAACCGATCCAACAACACGCCGGTGCGGCCGGGGCGGATAAACGGGGCGCCGGTCGGAACGCCGACGGCCGGGCAGCCGGACAAGAGAATCTCGGCCAGGGCCAACGGGCCGCGATCGTCGTCGCTAAGGTACACGCAACAACGCGAACGTCGGGCCGCATCGAACAACTCCTCGCGGGCAAACCGGCCGTACCGCAGCAACCGAATCGGTCTGAAACGGCGCGAGAGTCGTCCGATCATCCCGCTGTGGTAACCGCTCTTGGCGTAGATCAGCAGATCGTAGTGTACCGGCAGCGGGCCGCCCGGCTTCGGGTCGATCGGGTACGGCCATAGCACGATCGGGGAGCGATTCTCCGGGGCACGGTGCTTATCAATTAACTCGCGGTACCATTCCGACTCGGTGAACATCAGCCGGCAGCTTGCCGCGTTCAGTAGTTGACGTTCGGCGGGAATGCGGCACGAACGGCGGCTGTCCTCGAACAGCACGTTCGGACCGATGATGAACGGCTGCCCTGCCGCCGCCGCCATGGCCGCGGTGTCGCGATCCTTCCAACACCAGAACCACGGTATCTCGCCACGACGCAATGTGCCGCCGATCTTCAGCCACGCCGGGGCCGTTTTTCGCAATGCCTTTTGCAGTGCGTATTGGCCGTTAAGCGGCCCCGAGCCGCCGGGCGCGTTGACCTCTCGGATGAGTCGGATGTGGTGCATGGCAACAGATCGTTGAATTTCAAATACTGCTAAGCCGCAAGCCGCAAGCGGCATTGCGTTCAAAACACGCGCGGATGCACGCCCGGCAGTATCGTTGCGTCGATGTTCGGTGGATCGGCGATTACCAATTGTGTCTTTTCCGTACGCAGGCCGCCGAGCCGCCGGTAGCCGGCCTTTCCCATGCCGGAAAGGTGCCAACCGCAACCCCATCGATATATGTAGAACGGCTGAAACCCGAGCCGGCATGGGTCTGAGAACTTCACGCCGGCGAGTTTCAGTCGTCGGGCGAATGCCTGGTCCTCGCCGTTGTTTATGGCCGGGTATCCGCCGAGTTGGTTAAAGACATCACGAGTGTATGCCCAGCCGCCGTGGAATAGCCCGCCGGTGTGGTGTTGTTTCAGCGTGCCGTCTTTCTGCTGATGTAAGACCAACGACGGCCGCGACCAAGACGCCAGTTGCAATGCAGCCACGGACGCCCGAAGCGCCCAGGGCAGGTACAGATCGTCGTCGTCCCAAACGGCCAGTGCTTCGACGTTGTTGGAGACCATTGCGGCCGCGGCGTTTCGCTTTTCGCCGAGTGTGTGGAATCGCTTTTCCGTTGCCACCAGCCGCCATCGGTCGCCTTGCCGGTTGTCGTACTGGCCGGCGTCGTCGAGGATAATCAGTTCACGCCGGTCGGCCGGGTAGTCTTGCAACTGGAAGCATCGGATCATCTGCCCGAGCTGTTTCGGTCGTAAGTACGTACAGCAGACGGCGGCGATGTTCATGGTAAGATGGTGGTCGGTGGTCAGTATGTTTAGCCGCCGCGTCCACGCGGCGCGACTGCCCGGCGTGGACGCCGGGGCTAAACCGGTGTTGCTTCCTCTCCAATAAAATCAACCGCACGGCGCAGGTCGGTATTTTCTTCGATGCCAAGTGCCGAGTTGCCGTTGCCGATGTGTTGCACGAGGCTCGGCGTGTGGCACCAAACGGTTCTGTTCGTCTCGGCTGCCCATCGGCCGACCCTTGCGTCAATCCGCCGTCGTGCTTGAATGTCGCCGAGGTCTTGCAAAACCGCCTCGGCGGCGTGTCGCGGCATTGCCCAGCACAGTGCACCGACAAAGTGCCAGCCGCGTCGCTGTCGGCGCCAACCGGATTGCACCTGCCGGTACGGCCCGGGGCTGTATGGAGACCACAGCGCTGCCGAGTCGTCGTCCCAAAGCGTCCGGTCCAGGTATTCTCGCAGCCGGCGGCAGCAGATGATGTCGTCTTGGCAGACCAGGAGCACGTCGGCACTGGTATGTTCCGAGAGCAACGTCTCCACTGCCCTCAGCCAGTTGCGCCATGCACCAATGCCGTCGGTGTCGTCGAAGATTTCCGGGTTGGAAAATCCCGCACGGCCAAGCGATGCCAGTGTGTTTTCTAACGTCG
>DAOWNK010000094.1 GCA_030642635.1 Pirellulales bacterium | reverse complement strand
TTGTAAGCGCAGTTAAAGCGACTTCGCTCATATGTCGGTGCGGGCAAGATCGCCAACACACCCAGCAACGAGCCGATTACCACCGTGGCGATCAGCAGCGAGAGAAAGGTTTGGTTTGAAAACAGATTGACGCCCTGCTGCCATGTGTTGTTTAAGAATCCAAGAACCGGCGTGGCATCGGACCGCTGCGAGTGCAGCCGTCGCAGAGTGCCGAACAGGAACACGAACTCAATGTAAAACCGTCGGGCGGTAAGGTCTTCGGCGACCAACTGCTGCAGCCGCGAGTCTTGCTCCCATGTCAACTCTCCGGTGTCCAACGCGGCAAGCAGATCACGAAGTTCGGCAGATGGGCAATACTCGCAGTTCATGGCCGGACCTCCTCGGCAACCGTCCGATTCACGCAGCGGTAGAGCACGTCGTGTATACGCCGCAACGCACGATAAATTGCATGTACCGAGCGTCGAGCCGGTCGGCCATCACGACCACCTCTTCATCCACGGCGTCGAAGAACACCTCGGAGAACGTCCGCGGCGCCCTTTTGCGGTCCTTGCAGAACTTCAGCGCCTTGAAATGCGCGATGCGGCACGCCCAGGCGCGAAACTCGGTGCCGGGCTGATACTGATCGAACTTCTCCCAAAGCACCTTGGCGGTCTCTTGCGGGTTCGTGCGGTGTCATGTTTGCTTCGTCCCGACCGCTACGTTCTATTTGGGGGGGTGCACAAAGCGACCCCGAGTCCTATCTCCTATTAGTACATTCTATCCTCGATGAAATATTTGCGCGCAAAATTCCACATTTAGCCCCGGGTGAATACACCCGGGGCGTTGAATATATTCGGGGATACCGCAAAACACTCGCCACGCTTGCCCGCCGTGTATTCACGGCGGGCTAAATAGCTTGCTAACCCAACAACAGTCCGGCGTAGCCGACCACCCGTTGGGTGTCGCCGCTTGCATCGGCGCTGGTGGCGTAGTCGACCAGTTCTATGCGGCTGAGAAGGTCGAGCCGGCGGAGCGTCTCCATGACGATCACCGCAGGGAGTATCCCGCACATGCTGATCCGGTTGGAGCGGACGGTCTCGTAGAGCTTTGCCGGGTCGAGCGTCGCCATGGCGTCAAGCACCAAGTGATCCAGCCGTCGGGTCTCGGCGTCGTCGGCAAAGTGGTTCATATCGCTGGAGATGACCAACAGCGGACGGTCGGGCATATCGCTGAGCACGTCGGCCAACTGCCGGCCGAACCGCAACAGGTCCGCCGGCTCGCCGCCGCCGATCGCAACGCCGACTACCCGGGCATCCGGCGCCAGCCGGGCGATGATCGGCAACTGGACCTCGATGGAGTGTTCCCGGCTATGAGCCTCCGCATCGAGCACCACCGCGTCGATCGATTCGGCCAGATGTTCGGCAAGCTCCGGGTCTGAGAGCACCCGGCGGCCCGGCAATGCCCAGGCGTCGTACGGCGCCACTGCCCATTCGGCTCCGCCGGGGTGATGCCGTGGAGAAAAGATAATCACGCGGTCTGGGATATCAATGCGGCTGAGCACTTCGGCGGCCAGGCGGCCCGAGTACATCCAGCCGGCGTGCGGGACCATCGCCGCAGGCCATGGCTCGGTATGACACGGCCGTGCCACGGCTGTGTCAGCCGTGCCGTTGTCTATTGAACACGGCCGAGACGGCCGTGGCACTGACAGCATCTCATCGAGTTGTCGGTCCAACTCGGCTGGCACGTCGGGGTAGAACGCACCGGCGACGGCAGGCGGCCGGATGTCCTGCGTGGGCGTCGTTTGCCGTGCCAGCGCGTCGGTCAGCCGACCGCCGAGGGAGTAGCCCTCGAATGTCATCACTGTTGCTTCATCGCTTTTCCATGCGTCCGGCGGCAGACCGGCCTTCAGACAGACCTGCTGTAGGAAACCCTCTGCATCGAGGTTGTACTCAACGGCCACGCCCGGCAGCAGCAGCCCGCGTGCGGCGCCCATGGCAATCTGCACACCGTGGCGGCCGATGGTGATCGCTTTGATGCGATTTTTACCTCGGGCGGCGACCGGCTTGGGGTTCCACAACAGCCAGACCTCCATGTTCAATTCATCCAGTTCGTCCGGTGCGATGGGTGGGAACCGAGGATCGTCCTTCGCCGCGCGGACCGCCGAGCGATCCACCGCATCGGCCAGCGGGATCGACTCGCCGATGAACCCGCAGCAGCTTCGCAGCCGTCCGCCGCTTTTCAAGCTGACGAACGCGCCGTAGAGCGGCATTTTCGCCACCGCCGCCGGCAACTCGGCCATCGGGTCGTCCGGCTGCAAGGTTGCCGTGGCCGCCACACGTCGGGCAGCCGCACGGAAGACAAACGACTGCTGTTGGTCGCTGAGCGCCGGTTTTTTGTGGCGTTTCATGGTTATTTGCTCCTTGCGTTTATTTTTCGCCGCGTGGACACGACGGCTAAACACGGACTTATCGCCGCGTGGACGCGGCGGCTAAACATGATCCACTACCCGATGCTGACCGGCATTCGCCGTCCGCCCCAAGTGCCAGGCGAGGCGTCGTAGCGGCCGGCGATTGGCGTATTGCAATGTGTGCAGCGTCCTTCGTGCAGGTCTACTTTGCCAAGTATATATCCGTCGCGCTCGATTACCATCCGCCCGCAATCCGGACAGTACGTACACTGATGCTCGCGGTCGATGACGTTGCCGGTATAAACGTATCGCACCCCGGCGTCTCGGGCGATGTCGTGTGCTGTAAGCAACGTTTCCAACGGCGTCGGTCCACGGTCGGTCACTTTGAAGTCGGGATGGAACGCCGAGAAGTGCAGCGGCACGTCGGCGCCCAGTTCTTCGACGATCCATCGGCACATCTGCTTTAGTTCCTCCGGCGAGTCGTTCGCCCCGGGCACGATCAGGTTGGTAATTTCCAGCCAGACATCGGTTTGGTGTACGAGCCATTTGAGCGTGTCCAACACCGGTTCGAGACGTCCATCGCAATATTCCTTGTAAAACTTTTCTGTAAAACCCTTCAAGTCGACGTTTGCCGCGTCGATGTCTTGAAAAAAAGTTCCGCGTGCGGCCGGGTTGATGTAGCCGGACGTGACTGCCACGGTCTTAATGTCAACTTCGCGGCACGCCCGGGCGGTATCGGCGGCGTATTCGATCCATACGATCGGGTCGTTGTACGTGAAGGCGACGCTCCGGCAGTGGAGTTTTACGGCGGTCGCAGCGATCGACGCCGGTGCGGCGGTCTCGCAGGCGGCGTCTACGTCGCGCGAGCGAGACGTTGTCCAGTTCTGACAGAACTTGCAGCCGAGGTTGCACCCGGCCGTGCCGAACGAGAGCACCGCCGTGCCGGGATAGAACTGTACGAGCGGCTTCTTTTCGATCGGGTCGACGCAGAACCCGGTGCTGCGGCCGTAGGTGCTGCAAACCATCCGCCCCTCGCGGTTTTCCCGGACGAAGCAGAAACCTCGTTTACCGGGCGCGATCGAACAGCCACGGGGGCACAGATCGCAAACGATCCGCTCGGGGTCGTTTTCGGACCGGCGCCACCATCCACCCGGCACGGCGCCGTCGGCCGGCGGCGGACCCTTCGGCGGCGATTGAACGCGGTGCGGCATGGCGGAATCCCTCCTGTAGCCGTACCCGATTATACCAACTTCGTCACTCTGACAAAACTACCTGCGAGCCCCCAGATTTATCCTGGGGCAAAGCTTTGCGCGGGGATAAACCCCGCGGCTCGCTGGTTTTGTTAGAGTGCCTTCGCCACTTCATGCTATGCAACCGGGTTTACAAGTCGTCCGATTTTCTCGATCTCGACGGCAACTTCATCGCCGGAGGTCAGCCATACCGGCGGCGTGCGAGCAACCCCGACACCCTGCGGCGTGCCGGTTAGAATCACCGTGCCGGGCAGCAACGTGGTGTCCTCGCTAAGAAAACTGATTAACCGAGCGACGCCGAAGATCATATCCGCAGTGGTGTGGTCCTGCATTACACGGCCGTTCAACAGCGTTCGGATTGCAAGGTTTTGCGGGTCGGGAATCTCATTGGCGGTGACCAGCACAGGTCCCAGCGGGCAGAACGTATCAAAGCCCTTGCCGCGAATCCTTCGCCAAGCTCCTCACCCAGGCGGATTTCGCCCGTTTCATCCATAAAGCGAACAATACGCATGGCTATTCCCCCCATTTCAGCCATTTGAAGTGGTAAACGGGCAAATCAGGATTGTTGTGCATCACGTCGTTTTTGAGGCTCAGACTCCTCGGGCGCCTTGCCGGCGGGGCGGTTGGCGACCTCGTCGGTGCCCGGCACTATCATCGCATCGGGAGAGGCGGCCTCGATGATCTCCTTCAGTTCCTCGGAGTCGATCACCTCTTTCTCGATCAGTCGTTCGGCCAGCGCCACAAGCGCATCGCGCCGCGATTGCAAAATGTGTCGGACCTTTTCGAGCGACTGGTCGATAATGTGCCTGATTTCCTCGTCGATTTCCCGGGTGGTCTGTTCGCTGTGGCCGCGTTCGCGTGCAAGCTCGTTCGGCTGCCCGCCCAGGAATATGTTTCGTCCGCTCTCGCGGTAGGTAACACGTCCCAAGCGGCTCATACCGTATTCCGTGACCATGCTTCGGGCGATCTCTGTTGCCCGCTCCAGGTCGTTTTGTGCACCGGTCGATATGTCCTCGAAGATCATCTCCTCGGCCGCAGTACCGGCCAGCAACACCTGGACGCGGCTTTCCAACTCGCTTTGCGTGACGAGGTATCGGTCGCCCTCTGGCCGCTGCATGGTATAACCCAGTGCGGCCAGGCCGCGCGGGATAATCGACACCTTATGCACCGGGTCGGTATTCGGCAGGCTGAAGGCGACTAGTGCGTGTGCGCTTTCGTGATACGCCACCCGCTGCTTTTCGTCTTCGTGTATGATCCGCTGCCGCTTCTCCAGCCCGGTGGTCACGCGCTCGACGCCTTCGGTGAACTCCTGCATTGTAACGGCCGACTTGTCTTCGCGGGCGGCCAACAGCGCGGCCTCGTTTACCAGGTTGGCCAGGTCGGCGCCGACGAAGCCGGAGGTGATTGCCGCCACCTTCTTCAGATCGACCGAATCGTCGATTTTGACGTTTTCGATGTGTACGTTCAGAATCGCCTCGCGGCCGCGGATATCCGGCCTGTCGACCAGCACGTGCCGGTCGAACCGTCCGGGCCGCAGCAGCGCCGGGTCGAGCGTCTCGGGCCGGTTGGTGGCGGCCATGATGATCACGCCGCTGTTGGACGTGAACCCGTCCATCTCGACCAGCAGTGCGTTTAGCGTTTGTTCGCGCTCGTCGTGCCCGCCGACCATACCGGAACCGCGAGTCTTACCCAGCGCGTCAAGCTCGTCGATAAATACGATGCACGGCGCCCTGGTCTTGGCTTGTTGGAACATGTCGCGTACCCGGGCGGCGCCCACGCCGACGAACATCTCGACGAAGTCGGACCCCGAGATGCTGAAGAACGGCACTCCGGCCTCGCCGGCGACCGCTTTGGCCAGCAGAGTTTTGCCCGTGCCCGGCGGGCCGACCAGCAACACGCCCTTGGGTATGCGTCCGCCAAGCACCTGGTACTTCTCGGGCGTTTCCAGGAAGTCGACCACCTCGCGCAGCTCATCGACCGCCTCGTCTATCCCGGCGACGCTCTCGAACGTTATGCCGATGTCTTCCTGTGCGTACAACTTGCCGCGCGAGCGCCCGAACGCCATGGCCGACCCTGCGCCGCCGACGCGCCGCATCATGAAAAAGAAGATCGCCAGCATCAGCGTCATCAGCAGCAGCATGGGCAAGTAGGTTTGCCACCCGCTCGGCGCCCGCTCTGCCCGGACGTTCACAAAGCCGTTTTCCTTGGCAAGGTTGAACAATGCGTTGTTGTCGTCTTGCAGTCCGAGTCGTGGTGTTCGGAAGGCGACGTTCTTCTTCGGCTCGCCTTTTTCCGGCTCGAGCACCTGTCGGGTAATCGTACCTGTGATCTTGCTGGGTCCGATTTTCAGCTTGGCCAGATTGGTGTACTTGACGACCGCAGGTTTTTTGGGATCGCCTTCTTCAATCGTCACTGCGGCATTGCTGTTGCGGCTCGGCTCGCCCTGCTCGATCAGGTTGACCAGCTTGCCGTATGGAATCTCGACCGATTTTTCGCTCTGTGCCAGCGAGACCAGAAACAGCGCCCCAATGCCAAATGCCAGCAGGTACCAGAACAGGTTCCCGGGCGTGGCGGGCAACTTCCGCTCCGGCAGGCGTTTGTCCGGATCGGGCCTGTCCGATTTATCCGGCTTTTCCATTGGTGTGTTCCCGTTTTCGTACTTTATATACATCATAATACATAAGTCTGTTTCAATAAAAAAGCCCCCGCAGAAGTGTGCGGGGGTATAATTGACAGCAACACAGTGGCGCCGGAACACAGTGGCACCGGCGTCTCGCCGGTGTGAATGAACTTGTGGCAATGCCTATGTTTGTGTTCCACCGGCGAGACGCCGGCGCCACTTGATTTCCATAGATCAATAGTTCCATTCGACTCCGACGTTAAGCCCTTGTGCCCAAAAGTCCGAGTCGGTGAAGGCGAAGCTTGGCGGCGGGGTGGTTTCTTCGCTCGGCGGAATCTGACCGGGGTTGATGTCCATGTCGATCGCGTATGCCGCACGCGATACGTTGACCCAGTACAGGAAATTGTAGCCCACGTGCGCACGCAACCGACAGGTCAACTGGTAGCCGACCTCCAAGCCGAACTGTGGGATAACCACGAACTCGTTGCGCGAGTACCGGCCGATATTCGACGGCAAGGCGAGCAGCCCGCCGGTGTAGTTGATCGTCTCGGAGCCGGGCGAGGTGATGCCCGTGCCGCCGTCGATCGTTACGGTTTGGTAGTTGTTGCCCAGCGCCATCATCACGAGGAACTCGAACGACCATCGGCCGCGTTCCACCTCGGCAATCAGACCCACCTCGCCGCCGTGGAATTGGTTCCTGGTGCGGAACGAGTCGTACACCTCGAAGATCGTTCCCGCCGCAACCTGCCCGTACGGATCGGTGGCAACCAGCTTTTCGTTGATAGCAACCCGATCTTCAAGGCGATAGTAACGGTACCCGCCGACCAGATCTACACGGGTACTGCACTCCGGCTGACAGCACGAATCGCCGCAGCACGAATCGTCACAACAGTCGTCACAGCAACACGGTTCTTGGCAACACAGGTTATGCCGCAGTCGTAGCCCGGCGCCCTGAAGGTACTCGGTCGCCCGGGCGTCGATGTCTCCGGACACAAGGCCCGGGTATGCGATCGCCTGCGACGTCTCGCGCTGGTAGACGGAGTCGTAGAACGGACGTGCGATGACCGGATCGCCGCTGGACCACGCTGAGTATTCGGCCGGGTTCCCGCCCAACTCGAAGTAGTCGCCCTCAATACCGCACTTACCGCAACAGTCGAGCCAATATCCGGCCGTAAAGCGGAAACCGGATTGGCCGTCGTCGTTGACACGCTCGTTGCCGAACAGGTACGTCGTGGTCTCGGCGCCTCTGGCGCCCGGCGGTAAAACGCCGACCGGGCTTGTGGTAACCAAGGCCGGCAACTGTACACCGTTGGTCCACCACACGAGATAGTCGCCTTGGACCCAAAACCTGCCCGATGGACCGCAGCAACCGCCGTCGTCGCAACCGCCGTCGTCGCAACCTCCACACTCCTGATCGTCGCAGTAGCACTCGTCGCCGCACTCGGCGTAGCCGCAGGTCTGATCATCGTAGTTTACTTGCATCACGCCTGCGGAGTCGCCATACACGGCTCGGGCGAGATTCGACGTGGTCGTCGGGACGGGCGAGTCGGCCAACGTCACATCGGCGGACAGTAGCAGTGTGCCCAATGCAATCGACAAAAGAAAAAAGAAACCCGATGCAACTTCAATCCCCCTGGCGGCATCTTTGGCGGCCATAATCCTTCCCCCCTGGAACGGTTGTGTTGGTTGTAATAGACGACACGAGTTTGCCGGATGTGCCGAATATTCCACTCTTAACGCATCGGCCGATTTTTCGGGCGGCATTAGCCCGGTTTTAGCCGAGGAGGTTGCTTGCAGCTTAGCGGGCGGTGTTTTGCCCACAAACTTTCCTTGAACCGCCCAGCTTAACAAAAGCTGTTCGCAGTAACCGCATTCATGCGGTCTTCAGTCTGGGTGCAAGAGCGAGCCGCCGGGTTAGCGAGCCGCCGGGTTTATCCCGGCGCTGCACTGGCGCGGGGATGAACCCCGCGGCTCGCCGGCTACCAGCGGGCAACCCGAAGCCAATACCACTACAGAGGGGCAATCTGTGGTTTTCTGAAAAAATTTGCTGATTTTGAGCAAAAATCTTCCAAAAATGCTTGACATACAAAATCGTTTGGTTAGAATAACAATTGTTGTATTCTATAAAGATTGTCGTTCATAATTGTCGCAGCAATGTGTAGGAGTCAATTCTTACGACGCCGTTCTGTATGAGCTGGAAAGTTATTCAAAAGGAGGTAAGCGAGATGTGCATAAAAGGAAATATCCCAAATGCCTTTGGGCGTCTGTGCTTTGCGGCAGTGTCGGTGATGCTTACGGCGATGATATCAATCGCCAACGGCGGCACCAGTATAGACTACGGAGACTTTGCCGGGGCCACGGTGACATTTATCGGGGTGACGGAGTCTTCTTTAACGGACGATGTACCGTTGTACGGAAAGCCGACTGTCGGAGGCGATACACTATCGTTCGGTCCGGTCGGGTTCGGTTCTTATTCGGCCGATGGATCGGTTGATACAACAGACGGTCAATTGTCTATGGACATAGAGGCCGCACCGGGTGAGTATATCGATCAGATATATCTTGATGAGGCCGGTGATGTGACGATGCAGGGAATCGGCTCTGCGGCGGCCTATGCAAGTGTTAATATTCCCGGCGTGTTCTTGCGGGTTGATGAAGTGGATGGAACTCCGATTGGAGGGGTTTCGGATATTGCCTACATGGTCTTCTCGCCTTCAGATGGCGACTGGACACTGGCCGACGACGGCCAATCCTACGGCGGCTCTCTAATGGGTCTTGACGAGGTTTGGGAAGGCCGGTTGACCGTGGACGTAACGGCCTTGCTGCAAGATGCCGGCATCAGCGGCCGTGCCACAAAAATGTACATAACTTGGAACAACAGGCTGCGTACGATGGCCGAGGTCGGTATTGATGAGGTCTTAATCTCTAAGAAGCTGGCAAGCGTCAGAGTTACTACTCAGGAGATTCCGGAGCCGGCTACACTGGTCCTTCTTGCAATCGGATCGGTGGTGCTGTTGCTGGCAGCCTCGCTGCGGCGACGGAAACGTTAGATTGAATTTACGTTCACCTTCTCGGGTGGGCTTCCACCGGTAATTTTTTGAGGATGAACGTGTAGATGCGCTGTGTAGAGTCAAGATACCGCGATTTGCTATGGCCCAAGCGTGGCCCACGCCGGGGAATCTCGCCGCGTAGACGCGGCGGCTAAACTTACACCTTCCGCCTTCTCCATTAAATCGTTACAATCACGGTCTTACACTCCCTCGCTTTATGGAGAAACGCCCGTGACCGCTACGATCCTGGACGGCAAGGCCCTGTCGAAGACCATCCGTGCCGAAATCGCCGAAGATGTCGCCAAGTTCACCAAGCAAACCGGCATTACGCCCTGCCTGGCCGCCGTGCTCATCGGCGAGGACCCGGCAAGCCAAATATACGTTCGCAACAAGGAGCGGGCATGTAAAAAAGCGGGCATCGAAAGCCGAATGCACCGACTGCCGGTCGAAACAACCACCGAGGAACTGCTGAATCTGATAGGCCGGCTAAACAACGACCAGGCGGTCCACGGAATCCTGGTCCAGCTTCCGTTGCCGGCCGGGATCGACGAACAACGTGTGCTCGACGCCGTCAGACCGACGAAAGACGTCGATGCCTTTCATCCGGAGAACGTCGGGCTGATCTCGCAAGGCCGACCGAGGTTCCTGCCGTGCACACCGCACGGAATCCAGCAGTTGCTCATACGCAACGGCGTTGAGCTATCCGGTGCAAACGTGGTGGTGCTCGGACGCAGCGACATAGTGGGCAAGCCGATGGCGCTGATGCTCATGCAGAAGGCCGACGGCGCGAACGCCACCGTTACCGTCGCACACAGCCGCACCAAAAACCTGGCCGACGTTACCCGCTCGGCCGATATCCTAATTGTAGCGATGGGCGTGGCGAAGTTCGTTACCGCCGATATGGTCAAACCCGGTGCAGTCGTGGTCG
Organism: Pirellulales bacterium; assembly: GCA_030642635.1. Lineage (GTDB taxonomy): Bacteria > Planctomycetota > Planctomycetia > Pirellulales > Thermoguttaceae > DAOWNK01. Next base: position 194 of record DAOWNK010000094.1, on the reverse strand, counting down.
ATGTCGGTATCAACCGGACCGACGACGGGCTGGTCGGCGACGTCGATTTCGACGCGGTAAAGGAAGTTGCCGGCCGGATTACGCCCGTCCCCGGCGGCGTCGGCCCGCTTACGGTAACCATGCTGCTGCACAATACGTTGGCAGGGGCCAGGGGAAGGGGGAAGGGGGAAAGGGGAAGGGGGATGTTATGAATT
>DAOWNK010000215.1 GCA_030642635.1 Pirellulales bacterium | reverse complement strand
GCTGAAGCGTTACGAACATTTATCTCGCTCCAGTTTAGCCGCCGTGCTTGCACGCCGTGTGGTTCTTCCGGATCACGTCTTGCTTATGCCGGCAGCGGTTGATTGGCATTTATGGACAGGCCAACGTGCGTCCAACTGTCCAATAATTTACAAAACCCCGGGAAAACGACATTTTCGAGTTGATGTACGTGGTTATCGCCGTCGGAGACGCCTCCCACAGCGGAGACGCCTTCCCACAAGCGGAGACGCCTCCCACAGCGGAGACGCCTTCCCACAAGCGGAGACGCCTCCCACAGCGGAGACGCCTCACACAGCATGGGCACACATGCCTCAGGAACCCCTGCCACTATGCCAAAATGGCAGTATGCTGTATCATCGCCTTTATGACAAACGCCGAATCGAAAGCAGCCGGCGATCCGCCAATTGACGTGCTGATCGTCGATAACGACATTGCCCATGCCGAGGTGGTGGCCGAAAGCCTCGATCGGGTGGGGTTCCGCTCAAAAGTAGCCACGTCCGGAACACAAGGGGCCGAGATGATCGAGCAGTCGGCATTCGATGTTATCATCACCGACCTGGTGATGAACGACATCGACGGGCTGGGGATTCTCGCCCGGGCGAAAAACGCCCAGCCGGACGCCGAGGTCATCATCATGACCGGTCACGGCACCGTCCCGTCGGCCGTCGAGGCCATGAAGCAGGGGGCGTTCAACTACCTGCTCAAACCGCTCGATGTCAACCAGCTTCGGACGATTGCCGAAAAGGCGGCCGAGAGTGCCCGACTGCGCCGAACAAACGTCGAGTTGAAACGCCGGCTGGACGAGAAGTTCGGCTTCGAGGGCGTCATCGGCGACAGCCGGCAGATGCGAGACGTCATCGAACGGCTTAAACGCATCGCCCCGACCGCTGCAACCGTGCTGATCGAGGGCGCCACCGGAACCGGCAAGGAACTCGTCGCGGCGGCCATACACCAGAACAGCCCGCGAAAGAACAGACCGTTCGTTGCGCTTAACTGCGCCGCACTAAGTGAAAACATACTGGAAAGCGAACTGTTCGGACACGTCCGCGGCGCGTTCACCGACGCATCGACCAATCGGGTAGGCAAGTTCGAGTACGCCGACGGCGGGACCATGTTTCTCGACGAAGTGGGCGATATGCCCATGGCTACCCAAATCAAGCTGCTGCGAGTGCTTGAAAACGGCCGGATCACACGCGTCGGGTCGAACGATCCAATCCAGGTCAACGTGCGAATACTCTCGGCCACCAACCGCGACCTGAAGGAGTCGATCGCCGAGGGCAGCTTCCGAAGCGACCTGTATCATCGACTGAAGGTGGTCACCATCCGACTGCCGACGCTAGTTGAACGCAGTGCCGACCTGCCAATCCTGATCGACTACTTCATGCGACAGTTTACCAAGCAGCACGACAAACGGATCAAGGGCATCTCTCCGACGGCGCGGCGCAAGTTGCTGGCATACGATTGGCCGGGCAACGTCCGCCAGTTGCGAAACGTAATCGAGAGCATGGTCGTGGTCGATTACGACGGCCTGCTAGACATCGACGACCTGCCCGAGGAACTGGCCGAGCCGGTCGAACCAGACGGCCGGACGCCGACCGACTCGCTGGCCGCCATGGTCGGAAAGCCGCTCGAAGAGATCGAGCGGTTGTTTATCGCCGAAACACTCCGTGCCACCGGCGACAATCGCGAAAAAGCCGCCGAATGGCTCGGCATCGGCGAAAGAACGCTGTATCGGAAGATAAAGGGATATAAGTTATAGTTCCATGCCAATCCTCCAACTTTCCCAATCCCTGATAAACAAAATCGCCGCCGGAGAGGTGATCGAACGGCCGGCAAGCGTGCTTAAAGAACTGATGGAGAACGCCGTCGATGCCTGTGCAAAGCGAATCGACGTGGCCGTGCAGCGTGGCGGCAGCGAGTTGATCCGCGTGGTCGACGACGGCTGCGGTATCCCGGCCGATGAACTTCAATTAGCGGTGGCCAGCCATGCCACAAGTAAACTCAGCGAGGCCGACGACCTGTTCCGAGTCGGCACGCTGGGGTTCCGCGGCGAGGCGCTCGCCTCGATCGCCTCGGTCAGCCGAACGGTGCTGCGGAGCCGAACACCGGAAAGCGACAGCGGCGCCGAGTTGGCGGTGACCGGCGGCGTGGCGACCGAGGCCGTACCGTGCGGCTGCCCGGTCGGCACGTCGGTCGAGGTGCATAACCTGTTCTTCAACACGCCGGTCCGTCGGAAGTTCCTGCGCACCGTGCAAACCGAATTCGGGCATACAAGCGAGGCGTTCACACGAATCGCCCTGGGCGTGCCGCACGTACAGTTCACCTTGCGACACAACGACCGGCTGGTGTTCGATCTGCCCGGCTGCGACGGCATGTTCGAACGGATCGAACGGCTATTTGGTCGGGAACTGGCCGAGGGGCTGATCCACGTCGAGAGCACCGACGCTCAGGTCCGATTGTCCGGCTACGTGGCAGACCCGATGCACAGTCGCGCCAACAATCGCATGCAGTACGTATTCCTGAACGGCCGGTACATCCGCGACCGCTCGCTACAGCACGCCTTGAGCGAAGCGTATCGTGGGCTGCTTACCTCCGGCCGATACCCGATCGCCTTTTTGACACTCGACATGCCGCCGGAAACGGTCGATGTGAACGTGCATCCGACCAAGCTCGAGGTCCGATTCCAGGATTCCGGCCGGCTCTACAGCCAGTTGCTCTCGACGCTCCGCTCGAAATTCCTCGCCACCGACCTGACCGTGCGAGTACGGCCGGTCGATTCGGGCGAGCCGGTCGGCAGTTACAACTCAAGCCGGGAAACCGAGTTGCGACAAGAGGTAGTCGATTGGGCCAAGGAAAAGGTCGCCTCGTGGGACACCGCCGCCGGTCCGGAATCAGCGGCCCAGGATGCGTTCAGTATAGGACGTGCTTCGGCCGATCGGCAGCCGCTTGAGATCACGCGGCTGGATCGCGCCATGGCGCCGCCGGCCGGCGATATGCAAACGCCTGCCCGAGCGCTGCAAATCCACAACCGATACCTGGTCACCGAGACTGAGGAGGGCGTGACGATCATCGACCAGCACGCCTTGCACGAGCGGATACTGTACGAGCAACTACGCGAGCGTGTCTGCTCCGGAGAGATCGAGACGCAAAACCTGCTGGTGCCAGAGCCGGTCGACCTTGCCGCCGACGAGGCGGCCGCCGCATTGGAAAACCGCGATCTGCTGGCCGAACTGGGCATGAAAATCGAGCCGTTCGGCGGCAACACCGTACTGATTGCCGGCTTCCCAGCGATGTTGGCCAACCTCAGCCCCGCCGAGGTGCTCCGCGAACTGCTCGATAAACTGATCTCCGGCAAACGGGAGCCGGACCGCGGCGATCTGCTGGACGAGTTGCTGCACACGATCGCCTGCAGGGCGGCCGTCAAGGCGGGAGATCGGCTGGCGCCTGAGGAGATCGACGCATTGCTGCAACAGCGCCGGCTGGTCGCCTCCTCGCATCACTGCCCGCACGGCCGTCCGAGTGAGTTGATCTTCACACGCGAGGAGCTAGATAAGCGGTTCAAGCGGGTGTAGGGGATTAGGGATTGGGGATTAGGGATTGGGAATCGATGGGATCGGGGTCTCCACAAATACCCAATCCCTAATCCCCAATCCCTAATTACCTCGTTTCTACTCATCCCCGCCGGTGTCGACCGACCATGGTTTAATGCCCGGTAGCCGATGACGCGGCTCCTCCAGCCGGAACGTCATAAATCCGCCGAGTATGATGAGCACGGCAGTTGTGGAAAACACCACGGTGAATCCGACCACGTCGACCAGCCAGCCGACCGCTGGAGACAGCAAAAACGGCACTGCCAGGCAAAGGCTTACAGTACTCAAGTATCGGGCGTGCTCGGCCGGTTGGCATATTTCCAGGGCGTAGTTCGCCAGTATCCGCGACACCAGTGGGATGATGCCAAGCGGAATGTAAACCGCCCAAAACAGAGATGCACCGACCGGTCCGAAACAGTGCGGCAACAACACGGCAATCAGCGGAGCAACGGCCGAGCCGAAAACCAACACACGCAACGTCAGACGATTACCCCAGGCGTCGGCCAGCGGCCCGACGAACAGGCTGAAAATGCCCACGCTGGCGTTCTGCGTGATTACCCAAACCATCAGGTTGACGCCTGCCAGGTTCAGTTCCTCTCGGGCCAATGCCTGGTAATGCGGCACGATGATAAGCCCGGTGCCGAATAGCATGGCCACAATCACCAGTCGGCGCAAATTCCGGTCGGACCGGAGCACGTGCCAAGTATCGCGCAGGCTCCCGCGAATCTGTATGCTGCTACTGCTACAAACGGCATCGGCCGGTTCCAACAACAGCAATACCAGAAGTCCCGACAGGAAGAAGCAAATCGAAGTAATCGCAAAGATGTACCCAAACCCTCCATCCGGCAGCCGGAGCCAACGGTCCAACAGCCACCAGGCCAACAGCATCGCTGGCAGCGAGCCATAGAACGTCGAAATCAGCAGCAGGCGTCCGCGTCGGGTTGGTCTGATCAATTTCCCCTGCACCATGCCGAACGACAAGTGGTACAGCCCGACCAGTACGAAAAACATGCCGTAAAGCGCCAAAAACAGCCACGGCATCCAAAAGCGTGACGCTCCACCGACCGAGAACCAGGTTGCCGAAAGCACGCCGAACGGCAGACTCATCAACACGGTGAACAATGCCAGTGCGAATTTCTTATGCCGTATGGCCCCGAGCAGCCCAGCGCAGAAAACCGGCGGGATGCTGCCGAAGCGGCTGAGCACCGGCAGGCAGCCTCGAATCCAGCCCGCACCGGCCACCGCGTCTAAAAACGCCGGGATGATTACGCTCTCGGTCTTGAATATCCAGCCGATGCGGTAAACGATCTGGTGCACGGCCAGCAACATCAGGTTGCGCGGCTCGTGGGTTTCGATCTCTGCGTGGCTGGGCCAGTCGTTCGGGATGACCGAATCTTGTTCCGGGGGGATGTCGTTTGAGGCGGGGTGCATTACGTAAGTAGCAATTCTAAATAACTGCGTCGCTCGCTTTGGGAGAGTTGCAAGGCCTTGGCCAGCGAGACGATGCACGATTTGGCCTGTGCAAGTTGATTCTCCTCGACAATCAATTCCAACTCGGCGAACGTACCAAGTCCTTCGACCTCGTCCAGCGAGCCTTCGACCCAATGTCCGCCCCAAATGATACCAACCTTACGTCTGGATTTTCGGACCTCGCCTACCTGCTCGAATCCAAGCACCTCCAACAAGCCGATCCAGGCCTCGGCGGTCCCGTTTTCCGACGGCAAGGGCAGCTCTATCTCGTGCCTGGTTTTGGTCGTTTTGTCGATTTTGGGGCCTTTGTACGTAATCATATTCGAGGCGCCCTTACGACGGATTCGCAGCGCCTCGTCGGTCTTGGCGAAATCGCGGCCCGGGTGCGCAAAATACAAATCGACCTCTTCCTGCGGTTTGCCAATCGTCGCACCCAGCATGTCGAACCGGTCGGTCAGCGCAGGGAGATCGTCCACCGGAAACTTTTGT
>DAOWNK010000089.1 GCA_030642635.1 Pirellulales bacterium | reverse complement strand
GCCGCTCCAGTTCGTGACATACGGGTTGGGCCGGGCTGCCGGAAGATACGGTTTTCGCGGCGCCTTCAAATTCATTACTCATACTATTGCTCCTTTTGAAATGTTTTGGAAAGATGTTTTGAAATTATAGCTTTCGTACCGTGACCTGTCGAATCGAAACTCGGCGAAACAGCCCCAACGGCAATGCTTCTGCGGATTATTCGGAATAGTTGGGTATTCGTGGTCGTCGAACGACAAAGCACGGTCCCAAAGCCCAGGGGTTGCAACCTGGGCTTGAAACGATGTTTCCTAGTTTTGCACGTTTGGGGCGCGGCCGAAATGTGTATAAATTTTACACGGCAATTCATGCCCCCGCGCGCTTCTGCAGAGGCTTTTACCATCTACCACCTACCGCCTACCGCAGCAGTTTCGGCCGACGGGCGACGCGCTGCGGGCCGTAGGCTATGCCGATCCAGCCGTCGTCGATTACAAACTGCGTTACGCCGAGGTAGCTTAGATTCTTGTCGGTCGCCAGGCGCTCGGGCGTAAGCTCCACCGGGCGACGCTTCGAGAAGATTCTGGAAAACACGCCGCGCAGCGCGATCTGCGAGCCGGTGCTTATCCGATTGCTTATGAAGTGCAGGATTCCGTCGCGCACCAGTTCGGCCGAACGAGCGTCGGTTTGCGGTCGGTAAAACGCACGGACCTGAAAGTTCTTCCAACTGCGCGGCGACTTGCGAAGCCGGGCAATCGACAGCGTCAGCACCACGCGGCCGTCCTGACAACGCACCACGACGGCATCCCGCCTGGCGAATGTGACGGCGACGTTCTTGTTCGACGGCTTGACCTTCCACGGCTCGTCGAGGCTAAGCCGCTGAGCGACGTGCTCGGAGAGTTCCTGCATTGTGAACGTGCGGCCGTTAAGCGCCAGGCCCTCCAGCGAGTTGTTCAGCGCAGTCTCGTGCACCTGGAAGCTGGCCAGGCTGTCGGCCGGCGCACTGGGCCGCGGCGTGCTGCCGCCGAGTTGTTCTTCGCCGGCCAATCGCAGCCGCATGATGAACCGCCGCGGGGTGGTTTGGGCGCGGATTACAGTCGGCTCCAACGCAAGCGCCTCCATGGGATCGAACACACGTTGCTGCAGGCGCTGGGAGAATTGGCCGAGCCGTTGGTCGGCCTCCGAGTCGATCTGGCGTCCGGCGCGGTCGGTTATCTTTCGTCGAATCTCGCGGCTGACGGCCAATCGCTGCTGATCGTGCTGCGAGCGCGCCACACTCTTTGCCAGCATCCCGACCAGAGGGATTGCGTCGAACTCGGTCCGCACGCTGCGCAGCCGCGTATTGTTCCGCACGTCGACCTCAGCCGGCCAGAGGTGGATGCCGCGCAGGTCGATCTCCAACGGCTTTCGGGCGGTATACCTTGCGGAACTGCTGTTGTAGAACGTCGCCGGGCCGTGGTTCGAGTTGGTCCGCGAGTGCACGTCGCCGGTGATCTCCAGCGCCAGCCGCACGCGGTTCGGATCTGGCAGCAGCCGCATCCTTACTTTTGTCGAGGTCAGGCTGCGGCCGTAGACCGGCGTGCCGAGTATGGTGTCGCGCACCTTGGCTCGCTGCGGCGCCCGGTCTGGCATCAGGCGGTTCATCAACTCCTCGGTCACGGCGATTCGCAAGTTCGCGTTGCGATAGTACGCATCGAGCCGCCCGGCCAGCCGACGTGCGTGCTGGTTGGGCGAACGGTCCAGTGCAAGTCGGTCCTTGGCCAGCAGCTTTGCGTCACTGGCCAGCCCGGTCTGCTCGTACCGCTCGACGTGTGCCGGTAGTGTAATGCTACCTGCCGCCGCGTCGAACCGTACGATGTACCGCCACGGGTCGAGCCGTCGCTTCAGGGCATGGGCGGCACGGAGCAATTTCTTTGCCACGGAGCGGTCGGCTATCGAGGACGCAAAACTGCTTGCCTCTATGGCCAACTTGTCAAGCCGGCCGATGATCGCAGCCGCTTCATCGATGCCATGCCGGCCTTTAGTTGCGACATAGCCCAAACGATTGACCAGCCGTTCGGTTTCGGTTGCCCAGGCGGCAGTTGCACGCTCGGAGGTCAACTCGCTTAGACGCTCCAGCAACGACTCGGGTTCTTGCCATGCGATTTTCGGCAGGTCCTCGCTCAGACCGCCGTGCCGGCGGTCGCTAAACGAGTTGTCGTTCGGGAATATTTCTTCGTGCGGTGCGATCTTGCGGGCAAGCCGGTACGTTTGGCTCCAGGCGGTCTGTTCCGGTCCGCCGAGCAAGACAGCGCGCAGGATAAAAAAGCACGCCAAAATGCGTAAAAACACCCAGGTCGTGCCGCGTTCTCGGCAAAACATCACCCATCCCCCCCCATTAGTCGGAAGCTGACAACTCTCGGTATCAATTAGAATCGGACGTTTTGGGTGAGTGAATTAAGAGGAAAGGGGGAAGGGGGAAGGCGGAAGGCGGAATTGTTACAAACTTTTATCATCATTCCGCCTTCCCCCTTCCCCCTTCCCCCTTTCCACATATACCCCCACCACGGCCGGCGGATAGGTGCGAATGTCCCATGCGTCGGCGTTGGGTAATTGTCCGAAGTCGAACCGGCGGTCCGCCTCGACTACGAAGATGCTCTTAGGCGGTGCAGCGGCCGTCAGCCCGGCGATCAACTCCAACATTTCGCCGGTCCTCTCGACGTAGAAATCGTACGGCGGCGAACAGAAGACGACCCAAGGAATCGTACACAACTCGTCGCGGCGTTTCCGCCAGATAAACACGTTGGCGGTGACGATCTCCGTAACGTCTTCGACGCCCAGCACCGCGACGTTCCGGCGGATGATCTCGGCGGTCGGGAAATGTTGCTCGATCAGTGTCGCCCGCTGTGCGCCGCGGCTTAGGGCCTCAAGCCCCAGCGCACCGGTGCCTGCGAACAGGTCTATTGCGTATTTTTTGCGAACTGCCGGCCCGATGAGGTTGAAGATTGCCTCGCGCAGCCGGTCTTTCATGGGCCGTGTGCGCAGATCGCCGCCGTAGAACAGTTTTCGGCCGCGGAACCGCCCGCCGATGATACGCAGTTGACCGGCGGATGGCTGACGTTTTTTGGACGTCATGGTTTTTTAGTTCCGGTGCGTTTCACGCACACTACAAAATCGGGGCTTGAACTCGGCTGCACGAAATGATATATTCGTTCACGTCAAAGAGGAACTGATTGTAACACAAGGAACTCGAAAATGCACCGTTACGTTCATTTGGCGTGTTTTGTATTGTCGGCTTTATTGATCTGGGCTTGTACAGTGCAGGCGGAAGACAAAAATCCGTCGGCCAAGCACGGCGCGGCCGCGGCGGAGTTCGACCGCACGATGACCGAATTCAAGGACATACTGGCCGAGATGGGCGTCTTGCAAACCGAGTATCGTAAGGCCGACGGCCGACGCCGGGCCGAAATCAACAAACAGTGGAAACAACTTATCGAAAAAGGAGACATCTTGCAACCGAAACTTATCTCGACTGCTGAACAGGCGTACACCAAGGCGCCGAACGCCGATAAAAAGGTAACGGACCTATTGGTCGATGTCTTGATCGGCGACATCGAAACCCGGTCGCAGCGGGTCCAAACCGACGACTTCGAGCGGGCAATGCGGATCGGCAAACTGCTGGCGGAGAACAACTGCGAAGACGCCCGGGCGTACAACGCGGCCGGTGTGGCGGCCTTCGCGCTGTCGCATTTCGACCTTGCCCAAGAGTATCTTACAAAGGCCAAGGCGAAACACGCCATAAACCCAATGGGTGAAAGCCTTTTGGAGAGCATCCCGCACTACAAGGATGTCTGGGCGAAGGAGCGGAAAATCCGTGCCGCCGAGGATAAGGCCGACGACCTGCCGGTGGTGCTGCTTAAGACCACCAAGGGCGATATCAAAATCGCGCTGCTGGAAAACGAGGCGCCGAACGCCGTGGCGAACTTCGTCTCGCTGGTCGAGAAAGGTTACTACGACGGCCTGACGTTCCATCGCGTGCTGCCGGGCTTTATGGCACAAGGCGGTTGCCCGGACGGCACGGGAACCGGCGGGCCGGGATACAACATCCCGTGCGAATGCCATCAACCAAACCACCGGCTGCACTTTCGCGGCAGCCTGAGTATGGCGCACGCCGGGCGCGATACAGGCGGGTCGCAGTTCTTCCTCACCTTCCTGCCAACCAGCCACCTGGACGGCCGGCACACGGTCTTCGGCCGAGTGACCGATGGGTTCGATGTATTAACGAAGCTGCAGCGCCGCGACCCGTCGCGTCCGAACGCCCTGGAGCCGGATAAGATCATCGAAGCCAAGGTGCTGAAGAAACGGGATCATAAGTACGTGCCGAAGAAGGTCTGATGAAAAACAACCGCTTGCGGCTTAGCAATTACAATGGAGATTCGCTATGCAACATCACGTTCCAATAGTAATCGAACAAGATGAAGACGGTGTGTTCATTGTCTCCGTCCCAACGCTGACCGGCTGCCACAGTTACGGTCATACCATAGATGAAGCAATGCGGAATATCACCGAGGCGGCAGTGCTTTGTCTACAAGACGAAACACCGAAGGAAACTGCTCACTTTATCGGTGTGCGAGATCTGGAGGTAAGCATTTGACCGCCGTACCGGTAATTCCTGCACGGAAGCTCGTTAGAGCGCTGACAAAGCTTGGATTCGAGGAGGTCAGAAGCTGCGGTAGTCACCACCGTTTTATTCACTCGGACGGTCGCAAAACTACTGTGCCGATCCACACCGGTAGAGATGTGCCTCGCGGTTTACTGCGAAAGATCGTTACTAAGGACATTGGCATCACAATGGACGAGTTTGTTGCAATATTGTAAGGACAAAGCAACCGCTTGCGGCTTCGCAATGGTGTGGCAGTTGTGCTAAGCCGCAAGCGGCTATCCTTCCATAACCTCTTTCTCCCGTGCCTTGGCCAGATCGGTGGCTTGGGATTCGTATTGTTTGATGAGGTCTTGGATGTCTTTTTTGACCTGGTCGCGGGCGTCTTCGGAGAGGGTTTTTTTCTTCTCGGCCGACTCGGCCGTTTTGTTCCCGTCGCGGCGGATGTTCCGCAACGCCACCTTGGCCTCCTCGGTAAGCTCCTTCACCCGGCCGACCATCTTGCGTCGGACCTCGGTCGACAACTGCGGAATGTTCAGCCGGATCACCTGCCCGTCGCTCTGAGGGTTGAACCCGAGGTCGGCGGCCAGGATCGCCTTCTCGATCTCCTTCGTTGTGCCCGGGTCGTACGGGCGGATGACGATCTGCGTAGGCTCCGGGGCGCCGACTGAGGCGATCTGCTTGATCGGCACCGGCGAGCCGTAGACCTCGGCCTTCAGCGAGTCGACCAGTCCCGGGTTGGCCCGGCCCGTGCGAATGCCAGCCAAGGAGGTTTTCAACACGCCGACGGCCTTTTCCATCCGTTGTTCGACGTCCAGGAGGATTTCGTCTGCCGTCATGGTTTGGTCCTCTTTATCATGTCACCGACGTTTGGCCGCCGTACCGGCGGCCGCTAAACATCTGCCGCCTACCGCTGCTTCGTACGCCGTACCAACGTGCCGACCCGCTCGCCGCAGACGGCCCTTTCGATGTTGCCGTCCTTGCGGAAGTTGAACACCAGTATCGGCATGTCGTACTCCATACACTTTGTGATCGCCTCCAGGTCCATTACCCGAAGGTTTTGCCGCCGAACGTCGTCGTAGCTCAACTCGCTGTAGAGCACCGCGTTCGGATTCTTTTCGGGATCGTCGCTGAAGACCCCGTCCACGCGGGTAGCCTTAAGCAGCACGTCGGCATCCAATTCCAATGCACGTTGTGCGGCGGCCGTATCAGTGGTGACAAACGGGCTGCCGGTGCCGGCGACAAGGATGACGATGCGGTTTTTCTCAAGGTGTCGCTTGGCACGACGGCGGATGTACGGTTCGGCTACGCCGTCCATGCGGATGGCCGTCATCAGCCGGGTCTCGCAGCCGAGCGATTCCAACGCATCCTGCAGCGCCAGGCCGTTCATCACCGTGGCCACCATGCCCATGTAATGTGCGGTGGCTTCGTGTACGCACGAATCGCCGGCGGTGAACTGCGCCCCGCGGAGTATATTCCCGCCGCCGACGACTATGGCGATCTTCACACCGTGCTCGGCGGCCCGATAGGTCTGCCGGGCAATATGCAGCACGGCGTCGGTGGCGATACCACGCCGGCCGGGGTGAACGAAGCCCTCGCCGGAAATCTTCAATACAACCCGTTTGTACACCGAATTGCCGGTTTTTTCAGGCATTGAATCATTCCTTGGAAAGTTCCCAGTGCACGAATCGCACCAGCTTCATTCCGGCTTCTTTGGCCACCTTTCCGACCGTCTGCTTGCCGTCTTCGGCCTTGACGAACGGCTGCTCGGCCAGGCACCGCTCGGCGTAGTAGTTCCGCAGCCGGCCCTCGACCATTTTCTCGATAATTTTTTCCGGCTTGCCTTCATTGCGAGCGGCGTTTGCAAGAATCTCGCGTTCCCGGTCGACATCGGCCGAATCGAGGTCGTCGATGCCGACGACCGCCGGCCGCATGGCGGCAACGTGCATGCAGATATCCTTCGCCAACTCCGCCTGGCCGCCTTCAAGTTGAAGCAGCACGCCGGTGGCGCCGTTGTGATGTGCGTAGCCGCCGCAAGGGGCGTCGATCCGCTGGATTCGCTGGAGTCGGAACACCTCGCGAATGCGGTTGGTCAGATCGTAGAATTGCTCCTTGAGCGTCTTGTCCGGACTGCTCGGCGAAGACTGGTCGAGCAGTTCTTCGGGCGTTGCGGCGCCAGGGCCGGTGGCCAACTGCCTGGCCAGGTCGTCTGCAAGTTGGACGAACTCTTTATTTCCAGCGACCGGTGCACTCTCGCATTGCAGCTCGACGATTGCACCCACGCCGGCGTCCAGCTCGGTGTATACGGCGATCCGTCCGGCGGAGGTCGCCCGTCCGGCGCGTTTTTCCATAGTTTTTGCACCCGACTCGCGTAGCAGAGCAACCGCTTTGTCACGGTCGCCGTCGGACTCTTGCAAGGCGCGTTTGCAGTCCATCATCGGCAACCCTGTTTTCTCGCGTAGCGATTTGACATCCGCCGCGGTGATTCCCGCCATGTGTGTGTCTCCAGTTATAGGGATTAGGGATTGGGGATTAGAGATTAGGGATTAGAGCTTGATATTGCCATGTCTCCAATCCCCAATCCCTAATCCCCAATCCCTCATCCTACTGCTTCACATCGTCGGCCGAAGTCTTTCCGGCCAGCACGGCGTCGGCCAGTAGCCGTGTGATCAACTCGATCGAGCGGATACTGTCGTCATTGCCGGGGATCGGCAGATCGACCTGGTCAGGGTCGCAATCGGTGTCGATCAGCGCGATGGTGGTGATACCCAGTTTTTGTGCCTCGCGGACCGCGTTCTTTTCCTTGCGGGGATCGATCACCACCAGACACTCGGGCAGCCGGTTCATGGTGCGCATGCCGTTTAGATTGCGATACATCTTTCGATATTCGCGATTCAGCGCCGACTGCATTTTTTTCGAGTAGTTGGAGATTTCGTCGCTTTCGCGTAAGGCCTCGAGTTCTTCCAGCCGAGCCAGCCGGCTGCGAATCGTGCGGAAGTTGGTTAGCGTTCCTCCGAGCCAACGGTCGCTGACAAACGGCATTCCGCACCGTGTGGCCTGCTGATCGATCGTGTCGGATGCCTGCCGCTTTGTGCCGACGAGCAGCACAAGGCTCCCACCGGCCGCCACCCGCTGTAGATACTTTCTGGCTCGCAGCACCCCGCGGATCGTCTCGCGGACGTCGATGATATGGATCAGATTACGCCGGGCGTAGATGTAGGGTCTCATTTTCGGGTTCCAGCGGCTTGCGCGGTGACCGAAATGAACCCCGGCTTCGATCAACTCCTTCACTAAAACAGTAGCCAAATGACAACTCCTCGATTAAGGCACACCGGCAATGTCCCACCCGTCAGGGCGGGCGTCCGGCGTTAGGTAATGTGCCGGTCTGTTCGTCTCTTCCATGTCGCCGTGGACCGTTCACGACACCTCACAATTTAGCCCGCCGTGAATACACGGCGGGGGGGGAACTTTTTACAATGGCCCCGGGTGTATTCACCCGGGGCTAAATGGCAGCATCATAATTTAACAGTTATCGTTTATAGCGTCAACCGACCCTGACAAAAGCAGCATTCCACGTGAAACGCCAAGTCTGCGCGAATTACCCGTTCCACGTGGAACACTTATTTTCGCAACGGCCGCTTGATAACTTGCCTCTTAGCAGTGGCACCGGCGTCTCGCCGGCGCCAGTCGTTGTCATAAGTTCACCACACCGGCGAGACGCCGGCGCCACTTGGTTTTCTTACTCCAGCGGATTGATTACCAGCCCGCTGAGCAGCTTTGGATAGAAGTACGTGCTCTTGGCCGGCATTCGTTCCCCGCCTAGGCTGATCGTTCGGATGTGCTCAATCGTGGCCGGCATTACGACCGCCGCCAGTGGGTACTCACCCGAGCGGCAGCCCTCGACAACCTCTTCGATCAGTCGCACGTAACCCAGCTTTGGCAGGTCGGTGCAGCCGAGCAACTCCGCGACGATCAGCCGATGGAGGATACTCACACCCAGCCCTCGCCAGTCTTCATTGTGGTCCTCGGCGACCTCGGCCATGCGCTGCCGGCCGGCATCTGTGATACTCGCTATGGTCCACCGCTGGTCCTTTTGCGTGAACAACGCGAGTGTGCCCTGGTCGTCGGTCGTTTCAATATCTTCCCAGATGCTCGGCGCCAACTCCGGTCCTTCGCCGGCCGATCGGGTGGTAAAGCAATCGCCCAGCTTCGTGCGGAGTTCCTCGGCTGAGAGCGCCGGCGTGCCGCGAAAGAGCCGATGGGTGGGCAGCACGATCATGCCGGGGTCTTCCATCGCCACGCACATCATCAGCACGAAGTTCGCCGGATGGTCTTTCGAGAGGAATCCGCTGTCGTAGATTTGCTCCCGGTAGTTGCAGGCGGTTTCGTACCGATGGTGGCCGTCGGCGATGAAGATGGGTTTCGGACCGATCACGGCCGCCAAGTTCGAGATAACCTCGACGTCGGTGACCGGCCATATCCGATGCACCACGCCTAGGTGGTCGGTCGCCTCGATGGGTGTTTCGTCGGCGACGGCTGCTTCGAGCAGGTTTTGGGCCTCGTTTTCGGGGTCCGGATAAAGGCCGAATATCTGGCTGAGGTTCGCCCGGCAGACTGCCGTGAGCATCATCCGGTCGATTTTCGGGCCGGACATCGTCTCCTCGTGCGGGAAGACCTGGCCCTCGCCGAACCGCGAGAGCCGAACGGCGGCCATGAAACCGCGCCGGGTGTACGTCGTGCCAGACTCGGTAAATATCTGGTGATAGACGTAAACGGCCGGATCGGACTCGGTAAACAGCACGCCCTCGGAACGCCAGTTCTTCAGGAACCGTGCGGCCCGGGTATAGCGATTGTTCACCTCGTCGTCGTCGCCCGGCTCCTGGCGGTTCAGTATCAACCGGACGACGTTGCACGGGTGCTTCTTGTAAAGCTCCTCCTGCAACTGCGGTCCAATTACGTCGTACGGCGGCGCGACAACGTCGCTTAAACAGCCGACGTGGCCAAGGTCGTATCTGATACCGCGGAAGGCTTGAATCTCGGGCATAATCAATATCTATAATAATCCGGCTTAAACGGTCCGTCCTTTGGTATGCCCAGGTAGTCGGCCTGGGCCTGTGTGAGTTTTTCCAGCTTCACACCCAACTTCTCGATATGCACCCATGCGACCTCTTCATCGAGTTCCTTCGGCAGCGTGTGTACACCCAGCGGGTATTTCTCCGGCTCGGTCCAAAGCGCGATCTGTGCGAGCACCTGGTTGCTGAACGAATTGGACATAACGAACGACGGGTGCCCGGTGGCGCAGCCGAGGTTCACCAGCCGGCCCTCGGCCAGCAGTATGATCGCGTGCCCGTCGGGAAAGGTGTAGTGATCGACCAGCGGCTTGATGTTGAGTTTTTTGATGCCCTTGACGGCCTCAAGCCCGGCCACTTCGATCTCCAGGTCGAAGTGTCCGATGTTGCAGACGATCGCGTCGTTTGGCATCCGTTCCATGTGCTCGGCGCGGATGACGTCGCGGCAGCCGGTGGCTGTGACGAAGATATTCCCGCGAGATGCGGCTTCGTCCATCGTGATCACCTCAAAGCCCTCCATGGCCGCTTGCAACGCACAGATCGGGTCGATCTCGGTGACAATCACCCTGGCGCCGTAGGACCGCAGCGACTGTGCACAGCCCTTGCCCACGTCGCCGTAACCGCAGATGACCACCACCTTGCCGGCGACCATCACGTCGGTCGCCCGTTTGATGCCGTCGGCCAGCGACTCTCGGCAGCCGTACAGGTTATCGAACTTGCTCTTTGTGACCGAATCGTTCACGTTGACGGCCGGCATGGCCAACTCGCCCGCTTCGTGCATCTGATATAAGCGGTGGACACCGGTGGTCGTCTCCTCGGAGAGCCCCCTCATACCTGGAAGCAGGTGGCGGTATTGCTGCTGGTGTTGGCACTTTTGAAGTGGCTGGACAAGACCTCGGAGCTGTATTGAGCGGCTTTGACGAAAATTTTGCTCTTGATGCCTTGATACTTGGCGGTGTCGATGTAAGTCAGGTTCAGCTTGTTGATTGGCGGGACAATATGGTTGGTACTGAAGCACTCTATGTCAAAGACCTTGTATTAGGCAGCGGTTCGTACCTCGATTTGAACGGACTG
>DAOWNK010000193.1 GCA_030642635.1 Pirellulales bacterium | reverse complement strand
TTACGTTCGGGCCGAGTACCCGTTGGCTATCAAACGAATCCAACACGCCATCGACCAGTGCCGTCGGTGGGGACTGTTGGGCAAGGACATACTTGGTTCGGGGTTCGATTTCGATCTGGAGATTCGGCTCGGCGCCGGGGCTTACGTATGCGGCGAGGAAACGGCGCTGATCCATTCCATTGAAGGCGAGCGAGGCCAACCGCGAATCCGCCCGCCGTACCCCACACAGCACGGCCTGTGGAAAAAACCCACCGTGATAAACAACGTCGAGACCTTCGCCAACGTGCCGGCGATTATCAACTACGGGGCCGAGTGGTTCCGGCAGATGGGCACCGAGGCAAGCGGCGGCACAAAGGTGTTCGCACTGGCCGGAAAGGTGCGGCACACCGGGCTGGTCGAAGTGCCCATGGGCACCACGATCCGAGAGGTGGTCAACGAGATCGGCGGCGGGGTGGCCGGCGGAAAGAAACTCAAAGCAGTGCAGACCGGCGGCCCGGCCGGCGGCTGCCTTACGGCTGACTCGCTCGATCTGCGGCTCGACTTCGACACGCTCAACCATGCCGGCTCCATCATGGGAAGCGGCGGAATGATCGTGCTGGACGAAGACGATTGCATGGTCGATATCGCAAAGTTCTTCGTCACCTTCTCGCAGGACGAGTCGTGCGGAAAGTGCACCCCTTGCCGAGAAGGCACCAAGCGGATGCTCGAAATCCTCGAACGGATTACCACCGGCAAGGGAACGCTGGAAGACCTGGACCGGCTCGAACGGCTGGCCAAGCTGGTAAAAAAGGCGTCGTTGTGCGGCCTGGGCCGCGCGGCGCCGAACCCGGTGCTCAGTACGCTTACACACTATCGCGACGAGTACCTCGCACATGTGGTAGACAAACGATGTCCGGCGCGGAAATGCGTCGCGCTGATCCGTTACGAAATCGACCCGGAAAAGTGCATCGGCTGCACTACCTGTGCAAGGAACTGCCCGGTGGGGTGCATATCGGGCAACCGAAAGGAACCGCACCTGATCGACCAGCAGCAGTGCATAAAGTGCGGCCGCTGCTTCGAGGTATGCCGCTTCGACGCGGTGAAACGATTATAACAATGCCCAAAAAAACCATATCGCTTACCATCGACGGCAATCGGATCGAAGTGCCCGAGGGCACGACGATCATGGATGCCGCCGATCGGCTGGGAATCCACATACCACGGCTGTGCTACCATCCGGACCTTAGTTTGGCCGGATCGTGCCGCGTGTGCATTGTCGAGGTGGCCGGGGTGGATTTCTACATGGCCTCGTGCAGCGTGCAGGTATGGGAAGGCATGGAGGTGCAGACGAACTCGCCGGAGATTCGCCGGGCAAGGCGCGATATCGTCGAGTTGCTGCTGGACAATCACCCGCAGGATTGCCAGACCTGCGAGCGCGACGGCAACTGCGAGCTGCAAAACCTGGCCTACGCCATGGGCGTACGGCGGCGGCTGTTCGAGGGCGAACGGAAGCGGCTGCCTATCGAGAATTCAAGCTGCGCGGTC
This sequence comes from Pirellulales bacterium, assembly GCA_030642635.1. Lineage (GTDB taxonomy): Bacteria > Planctomycetota > Planctomycetia > Pirellulales > Thermoguttaceae > DAOWNK01. The sequence goes on along the minus strand of DAOWNK010000193.1, from coordinate 4,748 downwards.
GTCCGCGACCCGGAAAAGTGCATCCTTTGCGGCCGATGCGTGCGGGTGTGCGAAGAAATCCAAGGTGTGCATAATCTAAGCCAGCACGGGCGCGGGTTTCACACGGTCGTCGGTCCGGCACACCTGGCAAACATGGACGACTCGGTGTGCATCCAGTGCGGCCAGTGCATTAACGTCTGCCCGACCGCCGCGTTCCTGGAACAATCCAGCACGGACGACGTTTGGGCTGCATTGGCCGACCCGAATATACACGTGGTAGTCCAGACCGCTCCGTCGATTCGGGCGGCCATCGGCGAGGGTTTCGGATTCCCACCCGGTACGCCGGCCACCGGCAAGCTGGTAACCGCGTTGCGGCGAATGGGATTCGACACCGTGTTCGACACGAACTTCGGCGCCGACATGACCATCGTCGAGGAGGCGCACGAGTTCCTCGCCCGGCTGAAAGACGGTCCGCTGCCGATGATCACCTCCTGCTCGCCCGGCTGGATCAGCTTTATGGAGAAGTTCTACCCGGAGTTGATCCCGCACGCCTCGACGTGCCGCTCGCCGATGAGCATGTTATCGGTGCTCATCAAAACCTACTACGCCGAGCAGCAGGGCATCGATCCGGCGAAGATTTACGTCGTGGCGATAATGCCGTGCGTGGCGAAGAAGTACGAATCGCGCCGGCCCGAGCACTTCCTCGCCGAAGACGTGCCGTACACCGACGCCGTGCTCACCACCCGGGAACTGATCTGGATGATAAAGTGCTACGGCATAAATTTCGGCATTCTGTCCGACGGCGAGTTCGACGCGCCGTTGGGTATCTCCAGCGGCGCAGGGGATATCTTCGGCGCCACCGGCGGTGTGATGGAAGCCACGTTGCGGGCAGCCGGCGAGTTGATCACCGGAAAGCCGGCCGACCGGCTCGAATTTAACGAGGTCCGTGCAGTCGAGGGGTTGCGCGAAACGTACGTCGCCATAGGAGAACACAACATCCACGTCGGCGTGGCGAACGGAATAACAAACGCCAAAATCCTGCTCGATAAGGTAATCGAAGGCAAAGAGCAATTCCACGTGATCGAGGTAATGGCCTGTCCCGGCGGATGCGTCGGCGGCGGCGGGCAACCGTATCCGCCGGAGGGTGTAAAGGTGCTCGACCCCGAACTGCTGCGTAAACGTGCCGGGGCGTTGTACGCAATCGACCGCGGCAAAAAACTGCGCAAATCGTACGAAAACCCGGCCGTAAACGAGGTGTACAGCGCCTATCTGGACGCGCCGGGTTCCGAAAAGGCACACCGATTGCTCCATACACATTACCAGGCCAAGTTGCCGCGAGGTATCAGATGACCGTTTCCACCGCTACCGACAATTGGCAACAAGTGCAGACCGATAGCAAAGCTGCGCTGAGCAAGCCGATCGTCGAGTTTATCGAGCAATGCCGCGCCGGTGAGCACCCGGAGAGTCAATTGATCGCCGTGCTGCACGAGGTCCAGGCCGAGTTTGGCTACCTCGACGCAAAGCACCTCGACGCCGTGGCGCAGTTGATGCAGATACCCGCCGCCAAGGTAGCCGGTGTGGCCAGCTTCTATCACTTTTTCCGTCTTCAGCCGTGTGGAAAGTTTATGATTAACGTATGCCTGGGCACCGCCTGTTACGTGAACGGCGCCGATCGGGTCGCGCAGAAAATCATGGACGAGTTGGGTATAACCTGGGGCGAGACCAGCAGCGACGGCATCTTCACGCTCGAAGGCTCACGATGCCTGGGCACCTGCGGCCTTGCGCCGGTGGTGATGATCGACGAGCAAATCCACGGCAACGTCACGCCCGACCAGGTGCCGCTGCTGTTGGAGGAGTATCTGAAAAAGGCCAGGGCCGAGGAGAAGTGACGCCATTTAGCCGCCGTGCTTGCACGACGCGTAAGCGGCGGATCTATTTCCTTCACTATCAAGGGTCTATCAACGAGAAACGATGACCTCGACCAGGGCATATACATAGCAGAAACTAGGCTAAAACTTGCCGCAAATAGGGTTTTGGACCGATTTTGCGCAGTATACTTGCGGAAGGAGCCGTTTTGGTCGATACTGTGGGTAGATGCTCAGGCAAAAGGTGAACCAATGTTGATTGAATTTCGAGTTGAGAACTACCGATCGCTACGGGACGAGCAGGCGCTGACGTTGGAAGCAGGGCGGATTGGCGAATCTTCCGACCCACGGCCGCGTAGCGTTGCCGGTCATGGCGAGAGCCTACTGCCGGCAGCCGTGATCTATGGTGCGAACGCCAGTGGCAAGAGCAATGTGCTGGCTGCGCTGGCCTTCATGCGCGAAGCCGTCATCTCTTCGCACCGACAATGGGAGCCGGAGGGTGGCATTCCTCGAACTGCGTTTGCGTGGGGAGATAAACGCAATGAACCGTCGATGTTCGAAACTTCGTTCTTGGTTGGGGGAACCAAGTATGTATATGGATTTACTGTAGACGATGAAGTCGTGGGAGAAGAGTGGCTATTTGCTTGGCCCAACAATCGCAAGCAAGTGTGGTTCGAGCGGGAAGGCGACCGGTTCAAGTTTGGCGAGCACATGAAGGGGCCGAACGACGCCGTTGAAGAAGTCACTCGTCCGAACGCACTATTTCTGTCGGCTGCCGCTCAGCATGGACATAGCCAGCTCAGGTCGCTTTATGCTTGGTTTGGTGTAATCATCCCCGTCAACGTTCTAGGTCGCAGATTGTCGATCTTCCACGCGGGGTTTGTCCCGGAGATGTTCTTTTCGTCTAATGAAAGGCAGCTGTCGCTTTTCGCAAGCGACCAAGCAGACGACACTCCAGCGACACGTGTTGGGCAGCTACTGAAAGCAGCTGACACCGGTATTGTTAACATCAAGAGAATTGATAGCGAAGAAGAACGCCGAGGGCGTACACTTCGGCGGCCACGAATCCTGTTGCAGCACCAAGCCGACGACGATGACTCTTGGCTGGATTTCGAGGAGGAGTCGGGAGGAACGAAGGCACTCTTTCAAATGGCCCCTTCAGTTTTTCTAGGTCTCGATTTAGGAGGGCTTTTGCTTGTCGATGAGTTGGAATCCAACCTGCATCCTTCGCTGGGATTGGCAATTGTGAAAATGTTTAACTCCCCCAAGACAAACCCCAACAATGCCCAGATTGTGTTCACGACGCATGATACGAACCTATTGGGCACGACGCTTGGCGAACCGCCGCTGCGGCGCGATCAGGTTTGGTTTACGGAGAAGGACAAGGAAGGTGCGTCGACGCTCTATCCGCTGACGGATTACAAACCCCGCAAGGCGGAGAATCTGGAGCGCGGATATTTGCAAGGAAGATATGGCGCAATCCCGTTTCTGGGCGACATGGCGTGGATAACGGAGTGAATCGCAGTGGGAAAGAGAAACCGACAGCGTCGCCAAGCGAGACGAAAGCCTTTCAAGGACCCCAAGCCGGTTATTTTGATTGTTACGGAGGGCGAAGCAACCGAGCCGGAGTATCTGAATGGTTTCGTAAGAGCCACCAAGAATCCGCGAGTCCGTATCAAAGTAGTAGGCGATGCTGGTACTCTTCCGAGGACGATTGTTGAATCTGCGAAAGAACTCAGAAACGAAGCGAAAAAACGAGCCAGCAGGGAGAAGGACGACAACCTTCGCTACGACAAAGTGTGGTGTGTTTTTGACCGTGACAATCACCCGAATTTTTCAAACGCGAAGCAAATGGCGCGAGACAACGGCTTTGAACTCGCAGTTTCAAACCCATGTTTCGAACTTTGGCTATGTCTGCATTTTGCCGACCAACCTGGGATGAAGTGCGGAGATGTTTTACAGAGCAGGATGAAGCAACACATCCCCAACTACGACAAACATGTCGATTACTCCAATTACGCGGCCGGATATGACGCGGCTGTTCGGCGGGCATCGCGTTTGGAGAAGGATGCCAAGGCGGCCAACGAGGAAGGGAGAAACCCGACAACGGGTGTCTGGCGACTGACAGAGAGTATTCGCGCCGACGTCTATCTGAAGTAGGCCAGGGCCGGGGAGAATGCGTAGGACCAAGTTTCAATCACATCCAAACGCCCCCGGACTGCGGTCCGGGGGGAAGTCATTGGGGAAACCGCTACAATCCCCCCCGTATTGCAATCCGGGGGTGTTTGGGCTTCCGTGGTTTGGAACAAAGGCCGCCGTACCGACGGCCGCTAAACACATCGGATTTATACAAGTTGCGAAAGGAACGTTGCAGCGGGAACAATCATCGGCTCGCCGGACTGAAAACAATCGGCGGCGACGAACTGCATATCGAAGGCAACCTGAAAGGCGTACGGCGTCTGCGTTTGTTTTTGAAAGTGGATCAGCGATTTACTTAAATGTTTCCGGCCGGATGCCTTGACCTCGACTAATAACCATGGCTGGTGATTCCGTGTGACGAGGAAATCCACCTCGCGTTTCTGCTTGTCTCTGAGATCGAACAGGCCGTAGTCTCCCAGCCCGATGTCTTCCCACCACTGGACCGCCTTTAGCAAGTGCGCGGCGACGAAGGTTTCCAATTTTGCGCCATGGTCATCCACGAGCGACCAGTCTCGCAAATAAGTTTTAGTGGTTTTTCTGAGGGATTTTGATACGTTTCGAGACCACGGCCGGATCGCAAAGCAATAATACAACGACTCCAAGGCCGAAAGCCACCGGCGGACGGTGCCTACCGATACATTCACCTTGCGTGCCAGATTGCTGTAATTGGTCAACTGTCCGGATTGTCGGCGGACCAGTTCGGCA
>DAOWNK010000301.1 GCA_030642635.1 Pirellulales bacterium | reverse complement strand
GTCATCATTCGTGCTTTCTGGTGCATGTTAGGGATTTTTTCACAAGCTCTGACTGCTAATAGCTGACTGCCGACAGATCTCCTAATCCATCCCCAAAACCGTCCGCGCCAACCGGTGAGCGTCGGCAGTTTCGATGTCCTCGGGCACGTTCTGCCCGGTCGTCAGGTAGCTCAACGGCAGCCCGCTGGAGCGGAGCACCGGCAAGACGTTACCCATGCAGGTCGCTTCGTCTAGTTTGGTCAGCAGCAGCGCCGTGGTGCCTACTGCGGCGAACCGCTCGGCGGTCTGTTCGAGTGTCCGGCCGCCGGCCGTGCTGCTTAGCACCAGGTGTACTTCGTCGGCGGCCGCCTCGGCGATGAACGCCCTGAGTTCCTGTATTTTCACCTCGTCCTTTGGGCTGCGTCCGGCGGTGTCCATCAGGATCAACTCCAAATCGTCCATCTGCGCGACCGCCTCGCGCATCTCGCGCGGCGTAGAGACAACCTGCATAGGCAGGTCGATGATCTCAGCGTACGTGCGCAATTGCTCCACTGCTGCGATTCGATATGTATCAACCGTGATCAACCCGACACGGCGATGCTCCTTCAACCGATAATTGGCCGCCAGCTTGGCGATGGTGGTCGTCTTTCCGACCCCTGTCGGCCCGACCAATGCCGCCAACCGCCGCCGGCCGGGAGTGATCTCGATCGGGCCGGTCGTGTGAATGTCGGTTTCGATCATGCCGGCCATCCGTGCCTTGGCCAACAACGGATCGGACAACTCGGCGCCGCCGAGTTCGGCCCGAGTCCGCTCGACCAACTCACGGGCCAACTCCTCCGGCACCTCGGCGTCGATCAGATCGGTAAATAGCTTAAACAACCCTTCAGGCAGATCCTGATGCGGTTCTTGGTGCGAGCGCTTGCACAACTCAGCAACCATCGACTGCAGGTGTGCAAGTTGTCCTTGGACGTTTTCCGTCGCGGACAATTGCTGCGGTCTATGGCAACCGGGCACAACCGATGCAGAACGATCAACTCCAACGTGTGACGCCAGCCGGCTCGGAACGTTCACCTCCGCCGAGGCCGTCACCTCGATCTGACGCCCTGTGGGCACCAACCCGAACAGCCGCCGGGGCCGCAGTTCGCGAGTGTGCAACACCGCCGCGTCAGGGCCAAGCTCGCGACGAACCAACAACAACGCCTCGTGCATCGTAGAGGCACGGTAGGTTTTGATTTCCATGGAAAATTAGGGGTTAGGGATATGTAGGGTGCGTAAAACGCACCACAATATGTTATGGTCGGTGCGTTTCACGCACCCTACGGTTGTTCATTTCGCATCCGACACCATGGCGACCGAATCGATGGTCGTATCGCGGGTGATTTCGTTGTAACTTAAAACAATCAGTTGCGGCATGTGTGGGGTTGTCATCTGTTTCAAGGCGGCGCGTATCTGCGGGCTGACCAGCACGATCGGCTGGCGGCTGGCGACGGTGAGCTTTTCAACTCCCTCGGCGATTACCCGGCACGTGGCCTCGATCGCCTGCGGCGACATCCGAATGAACATCCCACGCTCGTTGTGCTCGAACCCGGAGCGAATCCGGTCTTCCAACGCCGGATCGAGTGTGACCACGTGCAGCCGGCCCTCGGTGTCGCGGTATCGAGTGCAAATCGCCCGGGCAAGGCGGTGGCGGACATACTCGGCAAGCAGGATCGCGTCCTTGGTGCGTCCGGCGTAGTCGCCCAGCGTTTCCAGTATTGCGCCGAGTTGTCGGATGGGCACCCCTTCGCGCAGGAGCATTTGCAGTATCTGCTGCACCTCGGCCAGCTTCATTACGTTCGGGATAAGCTCGTCTACCACTGCCGGCGAGGTCTGTTTCAACTCGTCGATCAGGTGTTTTGCGGCGTCGCGTGTAAGTATCTCGTCGGCATGGCGCCGGACGGTTTCGGTTAAGTGCGTGGCGATAACACTGCTCGGCTCGACGACCGTGTAGCCGAGCATCTCGGCCTGCTCGCGCAATCCCGGCTCGATCCAGACGGCAGGCGTTCCAAACGCCGGATCGGTCGTCGGAATGCCCTGAATCTTTCCGGTGGTCACGCCCGAGTCCATCGCAAGGTACGTTGCCGGATCGAGTGTTCCGTCGGCCACCGCCATATCGGCGATCTTAATGCGATACCGGTTTTGATCCAGCCGCATGTTGTCTCGGATTCTGACCTTCGGCAGTATGATGCCGATATCGGCGGCCACGTTCTGCCGAACCCGTTGGATGCGTTCGAGCAGGTCGCCGCCGCGTTTCGGGTCGGCCAACCGGATCAGCCCAACACCGATCTCGACTTCTATCGGATCGACGGCAAGGTAGTCTTCGACTCGCACTTCCCTCGGCTTTGCGGCCTCGGCACGCTTCTTGACTTCGTCGGACTCCTTGGACTGTGCGGTTTGCCTTGAGAGTATCACGGCAAGCGAGATACACCCGCCGCCGATCAGCAGCAGCGGCATCTTGGGCAAGCTGGTGAAGATCAGCACGCCAAGAAACCCGCCCGCCACGGCCAACGCCTGTGGACGCGAAAAGAGTTGTTGAAGGAACTGGGCCGGCAGGTTCACCTCGCGGCTGCTGCGTGTTACCAGTAGACCGGCGGCCAGCGAGATCAAGAACGCCGGCACCTGGCTGGCCAGGCCGTCGCCGATCGTCAGCGTTGTGAATACCTCGGCGGCCTCGCCCAGCGGCATCCTGGGCAGCATAACCGTACCGATGACCAGCCCGCCGATAATGTTGATAAGCGTGATGACGATCCCGGCAATGGCGTCGCCGCGGACGAACTTGCTGGCGCCGTCCATAGCGCCGAAGAAGTCGGCCTGCTGGGTAATCTCCTCGCGTCGTTGTTGTGCCTGATGTTCGTCGATGATCCCGGCGTTCAGATCGGCGTCGATCGCCATCTGGCGGCCCGGCATCCCGTCCAGGGCGAATCGTGCGGCAACCTCGCTGATCCGCGTGGCGCCCTTGGTAATCACCACGAACTGGATCAATACAATGATGGCGAATATAATCAGCCCGACGACGATGCTGCCGCTTGCGACCGTCTCGCCGAAGGTTTTTATCACCCCGCCGGCGGCCTCCATGCCCTCCGTTTTCGCCTGTGTGAGTATCAGCCGCGTCGTGGCGACGTTTAACACCAGCCGGAACAGCGTGGTGGTTAGCAACAACGACGGAAAAACACTGAACTCCAGCGGCGTACGCACGTAAACGGTCGTAAGCAGCATAATCACCGCAATTGTGATGTTGGCCGCCAACAACAGGTTCAGCAGCGCAGCCGGCAACGGCACTATAATCACCAGGATGCTGGCAATGATAGCCACCGGCAGGATGAGGTCTTGAATCCTGCTCAACGGGTTCGACAATGCTGTGCGTGACGCAGCACCAGATGCCATCCGCTTCTCCGGATGCTTTTTGTGAAAGATGAGGGGCGGAAAGTAACCGAAAACAGTAAAACTGTCCAGGGCGGTTTGTCGGGTAGTTGTGGTAATATCAACGAAAGCACATCAATGAAAGCACAGTGGCACCGGCGTCCCGCCGGTGTGACATAACTCGAAGTAATGTCCATACTTATGGCTCTTCCGTTTTTAAGTGCGAAGTCCGCCCTTTTCG
>DAOWNK010000003.1 GCA_030642635.1 Pirellulales bacterium | reverse complement strand
GTTAGGTTATATTGGAGCGTTCAGGGGACAGCTAGGAGTGGTCAGTTATCAGTTGTATGTTGATTGTTGGCGACACAGGGGCACCGGCGTCTCGCCGGGGGGAGGGAACTCATGATAATGCCTATCTTTGGGTGCCACCGGCGAGACGGCGGTGCCACTGTATGATGCCCAGCCCCCAGCCCCTAATCAACCATGTCAACAGCATCCGAGAACGACCAGGCCCGATTCAGCGGCCGGCACGATGAGCTTGAAATCGACAAGCTGTTCCGTGCATTGGTAAAGTTGGAAGGGAGTGACCTGCACTTGAAGGTAGATTGCGCGCCGTACGTGCGTGTCGACGGCACCCTGCGTACACTCAACCATCCACCGATCGACGACGAAAAAATGGCACGGCTGATCTTCGCTATGATCAACCAGGACGAGCGGCGGCGACGTATCTTCGACGAGGACGGCGGGGTGGACTTTGCACACTTGCTGGAGATCGACGGCCGGCGGTGGCGGTTCCGGGTAAACGTGTTGCAGCAGATGGGTCACATCGGCCTGGTCGCCAGGCGAGTGAACAACGTCATCCCAAACTTCGAGGAGCTACATCTGCCGCCTTCCATGGTCGAGTTGTGTAAGTACAGCCAGGGGATGATCCTGCTGGCCGGGATAACCGGCTCCGGCAAGAGCACCACCATCGCCTCGATGCTCGACTGGGTCAACCACAACTACCGCAAGCACATCCTCACGTTGGAAGACCCGATCGAGTTCACCTTCACCGAGGACAAGTGCCTGATAAACCAGCGCGAGATCGGCATGGACGTGAAGGACTTTATGATCGGCATGAAGCACGCAGTGCGTGAGGACCCCGACGTGATGCTGGTCGGCGAGATGCGCGACCGCGAGACGTTCGAGACGGCGATCCAGGCCGCCGAGACCGGGCATCTGGTGTTCGGCACGATCCACGCCTCGACCGTGCCGAGCACCATCGGGCGGATTCTCGACCTGTTCCCGCAAAGTATGCACACGGCCATTCGCAGCGCGCTGGTGTTTAACATGCGTGGAATCGTCGCCCAAAAGCTGCTGCCTTCCATTATGGAAGGGGTCGGACGGGTGCCGACCGTCGAGATCATGACGTTCACGCCCACCGTGCGAAAACTGATCCTCGAAGGGCAAGATGAAAAACTCGTCGATGCAATCCGCATCGGCAGAACTGAAGGTATGCAGGACTTCATCATCAGCTTGAAGGACCTGGTCGAGCGCGATATGATTGATCGTGCCACGGCGTTCGAGGTTGCGCCAAACGCCGAGGCGCTTAAAATGGCATTGAAGGGTATTGAAATCAGCGAGCCGGGGATGCTTTGATGTTTCTTTGTAATGATTGTAAATTCTCAATTTTTGTGATTGCAGCAATTGTAATCCTCAGTGCCGGCGATGCACTGGCCGGCGACGTCGCCCGGTGGCCGGCCATGGAGCTTGGCAAGGACTTTCGCGGACCGGGGTTCTACTTGAGTTTGGGTAAAATACTCGCCTGCTGGCTCGTCTTTCTCGCCTGGGTGCACACCACCGACTGGATCAACACCGACTGCCAGGAAATGAAGCTGGCGCACCTCCGCTGGAACCCGATCGTCTTCGGCACGTTCATCGCAGCGTTTGTGCTGGTGTGGCTGATTCCGTACTTCTGGCTCGGTTTCCCGCTGTTGGTGGTTGCCTACGTCGCACCGCTTATAACTTACATCGTGTACCGCAACTCCAAGGTAACCAACGACCAACAGGTGTTCACTCCCGAGCACATTCGCTATTGGCTTGCTGTGCGGTTGTCGAAGGTGGGTGTGAAGATGGCTGCCGAGGTGCCAGACCCGCACACGAAAGGCCCGTCCGTGACCGTGCGCGGCGCGGGCGGCGCCGACGAGCGTGCGGACAAGGCCAGAACGCTGGCTGCACAACAGGCGCCCGGGTTGCGCACTGCACGCGAGATCATCACCGAGGGGTTGGCCTGCCGTGCCTCGGCCGTCATACTCGATTACACGCAACAGGGTGTGATTGTGCGATACATGATCGACGGCGTTTGGATCAATCGCAACCCGGTGGAACGCAAGGAAGCCGACCCGGCGCTGGAAGCACTGAAGATACTCTGCGGACTGAACTCGCAAGACCGCCGGAACAAGCAGGAGGGCACCTTCGCCGCCGAGTGCGAAAACATCGAATACGGCGGCACCTTGACCTCGCAGGGGACCAAGACGGGCGAGCGCGTGCTGATGCAATTCGTCGATGAGAAAATACGTATGACCACGCTCGAGGAGCTTGGCATGAGACCGAAAATGCAGGAACAACTCCGGGAGTTGTTAAAACTGAAAAAAGGTCTTTTGTTGTTCTCCGCCATGCCGGCCGCAGGGCTGCGGACTACCATGGACGTGGTGCTGCACCAGACCGACCGGCTGGTGCGCGAGTTCATGGCGGTCGAGGCTCAAGGCAATCGGTTCCAAGAGGTCGAAAACATCCCGGCCACCACATACAACGCGTCGTCGGGCCAGTCGCCGGCCGACGTACTGCCTAAAATGTTTCGCATGGAGCCGAACGTGGTCGTGATCCGTGACCTGGTCAATGCCGAGACGGTCGGGCTGCTAGTGCGCGAGGTTCCGCAGAACCGGTTGTTCATCAGCACGATCCGCGCGAGGGACTGTGCGGAAGCGTTGTTGCGGGTATTGGCATTGGGCGCGTCGCCGGCCGAATTCGCCCAACTACCCTCCGCCGTGTTGGGCCAGCGGTTGGTGCGCAAACTGTGCGAGAAGTGCAAGGAGGCCTACGCCCCGACGGCACAGGTGCTGCGTCAGTTGGGCATTCCCGAGGGCCGCGTCCGGGCGTTTTACCGGCCGCCGCAACATCCGGAGGAAATCTGCCCGAAGTGCGGCGGGATAGGCTACAAGGGCCGGACCGCTGTGTTCGAGTTGCTCGCGGTCGGCCCGAACGTTCGAAAGATGCTGGCCGCCGGGCCGAAACTCGAGGTGCTCCGCCAGGCCGCCCGAAAAGACGGTATGAGAAACCTGCAGGAAGAAGGCATTCTGCTGGTGGCCAAGGGCGTCACTTCGTTGCCGGAATTGATGAGGGTGTTGAAGTAACAATGTTAACACTACTGTTCATACTGATTTTCGTCGGTTGTATTGCCGCCTTGTACACCGAAGGGATGTGGGGCAATGCCATCAGGTTGATTAACGTGGTGACCGCTGCGCTTCTGGCCACCAACTTCTTCGAGCCGGCCGTCCGCTGGCTCGAGGGATACAGCCAGACGTTCGCCACGTATACCTACATTTGGGACTTTCTTATGCTATGGGGGCTGTTCGCGTTGTTCATGGTGCTGTTGCGCCTGGCCACCGATTTCCTCTCGCGTGTGAAGATCCGGTTCCTGAAAATCGTCGACCAGATCGGCAGCGTGCTGTTCGCCGCATGGGTCGGCTGGGTAATGGTGTGCTTCACCGCAATGTCGCTGCACACGGCGCCGCTGGGACGCACGTTTCTGCGGGGCGGCTTCGTGTCCGAGCAACGGGCAGAAAGTAGCTTGTGTCCGGAAGTAAAGTGGCTGGGGTTCGTCCAGCGGCAATCGCGCGGTGCGTTCTCTCGCACGGCAACAAACAAGGACTTCCGCAAGGAGCCGGTTTGGCAGAAGAACAAGACTCGTACGTTCGACCCGCGCGGCGAGTTCATGCCCAAGTACGCCACACGTCGAGCGAACCTCGAAGCATACAACGACCAGTACAATACGATCCGCGTGCTGCCGGAGCACCTGGCAAAGTAAGATGACAATCATAAAGCCGCGACCGGTGGTCGCGCACGACACTATTAAACCACATTCTACCACTTTTCGGAATTGGCGCGACCACCGGTCGCAGCTTTATGGCTTTCAGGTCGCCGTACCGGCGGCCGCTAAATGGTAAACAGAAATACGTTCACCATGTACACCGAACCACGTCCGCATCTGACCGACCGCCAAGACACCCGGGTTGCCGAGTATCGTGCCGTCAGTTCATCGGCGGTTGCCGGGTTGATTCTCGGGTTGCTTTCGCCGGCGGCGATGATCGACCCTGCGCTCTGGGCGGCGCCGATCGCTGGTATCGTCTTCAGCAGTCTGGGTTTGCGGCGGATTGCGCAGAACGCCCCGGCATTGATCGGCCGCAAAGCGGCTATGTGGGGGTTGATCCTGTCGATCTTCTTCGGCTCCGCTGCCGTAACCGACTGGTGCGTCTACCGGACGATGCTCCGCCGCCAGTCCGCCGGTAGTCCAATTTGCCGGGTCACGACCCGGCCTACCCACTACCCACTACCTCCCCCACTGCTTGCCGTCCTTCTTAGTACCGCAGACGGCCACATCCATGCCCATCGCTTCGGCCATGGCGGCCTTCGCCAGCAGTGCTTTGTCGGCGTCCAGCGCGTTCTTGGCATAGACGACCTGGATGTGGTTGGCCTTGTGTCGTGCCATCATCTGGTCGCGCGACACGCCGTACGTGACCGCATGCATGATGGGCCACTGCGAGGTGGTGAGAATCCAGCGTCGTTCGGTCTCTTTTTGCGGCAGCTTGACGACCCCTGCCCGGCCGAGGTCCATTTTCAGCTTGTTGTTCTCGATGAAGATACGAGACCATACGATCTCGCCGGGCTTCGATATACCCTTTAGCGACCCACCGCCCAGGCGGAAGTACATCTGCGGCTGCCGTTCGCTGGAAGCGCCTTTCCATCCGCCCTGGAAGTGTGCCGGCGGCACGGCGCCGCTTATCAGAAACACCCAGACGTAGTCGTCCACCGTGCCGGATTTATCCCAATCACCCCAGCGGATGTCGTGCAGCGTGTTTTCGACCGGTTGGCCCATCGCCTTGTGTACTCGATAAGTCATCAGGGCGTCCAGCCCTGCGCACTCGTCGACTTCGTTGAAGTGCATCAGCGGCATGCCCTTGTATAGCACGCGCCGGCCGTCGCGGTTTTTCACCGGCGGCCGGTCGGTGTTGTTCAACATCCCCTCGATCAGGTCGCTGGCCGGCAGCATGTCCTTCAGCCCTTGCTGATACTGGATGCCGATCAAGTCACATCCGAAGTCGTCTGCAATGCGCACCGCGGCGATGTACATCTTGCACTGCGTGAGTATCTGCTCGTTGGTGAGGAACTCGACCCCGTCCGAGCCGGTCACGAACGTCATGCCGCGCTGCTGCATCCAATCGCGCACGGCCTGCGCCTCCTCGTCGCCGATCTGCGAGGTTTCGTAGCAGAGTGCCGACTGGCTGAGCCGTTCCTTGTAAACTCCGGTTGGGTTGAGCAGTTCGTCGGGGATGATAGCGTTGTACATGCCCATGCAGCCTTCGTCGAAGACGCCCATTATGGCTTTCTCGCGCCGGAGTTGTTTGGCCAGTGCATTGCCGAGCCGTCGTTCGGCGGTGGGGATTTTGATGTTTTTCAGCGCCGCAACGTGTTTGGTGGGGTGCCTAACGGCGCCCTTCTCGAGCCACTTGCCAAGATTTTTCACGAACGACTCATCGGTGAAATCCTCGCTCCAGAGCGTGGAGTATTTCTTGCCGGCTTTCGTCAGGCAGGCGTTCAGATTGAGCATCCCGACCAACCCCGGCCATGTGCCCGACCAGTTGGCCACCGTCAAAATAGGCCCCTGGTGGTCCAACAGCCCGGGCAACACGTGGTGCGAGTATTGCCAAACGGCCTCGGCCACTATGAGCTTGGCGGCAGGGTCGATGCCTGCGAAGACCTTCATCCCTTCCTTTTGCGAGCTGATAAAGCCGTGTTTTTCGGCCGGCTTATAGGGATGCGCCCTGACCACCTCATACCCGGCCGCCGCTACGGCCTTCGCCAAGGCGATCTCCATCTTCCGCTGTGCCTTCCAGCAGGTCTGGTTGGCCGCCAGGCGCAGATCGCCGCTGGAGACCAAAACCACCTGTTTTTTTCTGGCTTTAGGCGGTTTAGCGAGCTTGGGGACTTCGTATGTGGCCATGGATTTCTCCTTGTATTATGGCTATTTGGCCGTCTCGAACACCATAATACCCGGATTGCGAAAAAATGGAAAGTAGCCGCCGTTATAGTGAACATATGTGAGTAATGTTTGGCATATACTTGATTGTTGCAAAGCGATTTGTTACCATACATGGGTTATACATACCCGTTTAGCGGCCGCCGGCACGGCGGCCAACCCCCAACCCCCCACCCAGGCCGCCGTGCCGGCAACCGCTAAACAGAGGACTCTCACCATGCGACGACGTGATTTTCTTGCTTGTATATCCGCTTGGCTCGGCGCCCCATTGGCGGCCGTCTTCGCCCGCGACGGCGGGCCGCAGTTGCGACTGACCACATTTTGCTGCGACGTGACGCCGCCGTTGGGAACACCGATTTATTCAAGCTACAAACCGCTGGCCACCATAGAGCATCCGTTGCTGGCCAAAGGAGTAGTAATCGACGACGGCAAGCGTCGGTGCGTGCTCTGTGCGGTTGATTGGTGCGAGTTGTGCAACTCGGGCCACAGGATGTTCAGAAGCAAACTTGCAAAGGCCGTCGGAACCGACGTCTCGCACGTTGCAGTACAGACGGTCCATCAGCACACCGCCCCGATGGGCGATCTCGACGCCCTTAATCTGCTCGAACAGATAAAAGACCCGCCGCCACACCCCGACCCGAAATTCTTTGACGCGGTGACCGACCGGTTGGCCGCCACGGCCAAGCAGTCCATCGAAAAACTCCAGCCGTTCGATCGCATCGGCACCGGCCAAGCCAAGGTAGATCGAGTCGCTTCCAGCCGCCGGATTATTAACGAACACGGGAAGTGTCGCTGGCGTGGCAGCAATACCAAGGGTCGCCCCGAGTTAAGGGAGCTACCCGAGGGGTTGATCGACCCGATGCTCAAGACGATCACGTTTGCCTGCGGCGATAAACCGTTGGTGCGGCTGCACTACTACGCAACACATCCGCAGAGTTTCTACGGCGATCCGCGTGCCAGTTACGACTTTCCCGGCATCGCACGTGAGAAGTTGCAAGAGAAAGAAGGAATCTTTCAGATTTACTTTACCGGCTGTGCCGGTGACATCGCGGCCGGCAAGTACAACGACGCCTCGCGCCGCGCCCGGGACGAACTGGCCGAACGATTGCTGGCCGGCATGGAGGCCTCGGCCGCGTCGACACAACTGGAGCCGGTCGGTCGGCCCCAGTGGCGTACGGCACCGCTGTTGCTGGCACCTAGAACCAACGCCGGTTATACAGCGGCTGACAGCCGTGCAATCATGGAAAACCCGAAAAAAGGTCCAGTGTTGCGGATATTTTTCGGCGCCATGCGACTGGCCTTCCACCTGCGCAGCAAGCGCCCGATCGAATTGAGTGTACTGCAAATCGGCAACGTCCACATACTGCACCTGCCGGGCGAGCCGATGATTGAGTTCCAACTATTCGCCCAGCGGTCGCTGCCCGATAGTTTCGTGGCCGTGGCCGGCTACGGCGATTGCGACCCCTCCTACATCTGCACCAAGAGTGCGTTTTCCGAAGGTGGATACGAACCCGGCGCCTCGTGGACGACGCCGGATTCCGAGGCGACGTTGAAGGCGGCGATCGGCCGGCTGTTTGGTTGCAAATAAGACCACGCCGTGATATAATAAATATTCACGCCTTAATCACTCACACCTTGCCGAGGAGGTTTTCTTGTGGTAACCGCATCGAAGATTTGTTGTCGCTTTATTGTGCGCATCGTCGAGCTATCGCTGCTGCTTTGCATTGGCGTCTTTGTGGGAATCGGCTTTGCGGACGACGACATCAAAACAGTAAAAAAAGACGGCTATTGGGAGAAGGTCGATCCAAACGTCGACTACAAGGATCGCCTGCCGCGGATTGCGCCCCGTGAGCCGGCCGAGTCGATGAAGGGGTTCCACATCATCTCCGGCCTTCGGTTGGATCTGGTTGCCGCCGAGCCGTTGGTTCGCGATGCAGTGGACATGTGCTTCGACGCCGACGGCCGCATGTACGTTGCCGAAATGATCCCCTACGCGGAAAACAACTCGGCGGAGTTCGGCTCTCCGAACGGCAGGGTCTCTCTACTGGAGGACACCGACGGCGACGGCAAGTTTGACAATGGCACGGTTTTCGCCGACAAGCTGGTTTGGCCCACCGGGCTGACGTGTTTCGACGGCGGCGTGTTCATCGTCTCGGCGCCCGACCTTTGGTACTGCAAGGATACCGACGAAGTGCCCAGCAGCCTCCGTTGGGGATTGGACAGCCGGATTCACGGTATGCCTTCCATGACAGGTGGAATGCTACAGGCGGTGAAGTGGGAGCAGGGTGACCGACAACGCAAGGCCAAACCGGTCCAGGCACGCGGCCGCGACTTCAGCTTCAACCCACGTACCGGACAACTGCGATTGGAAAGCGGCGGGTCGCAGTTCGGCATGACATTCGATCAGTGGGGACGGAAGTTCGAATCGAACAACAGCGCGCCGATCAAGATGGTAATGTACGAGGACCGCTACATCGCCAGAAACCCGTACCTTGCAGCGCCTTCGGCACGAATCAATATCTGGAAGGACGGTTCACAGGTGTATCGGACCAGTCCGGTCGAGCCGTGGCGACTTGTGCGTACGGAAATGCGTCAAAAGGGCGTATTCGCCGGCAGTGCTGCCGAAAAGGCGGCCGGGTACTTCACCGGCGCCTGCGGCGTGACGATCTACACCGGCGACGCCTGGCCGGAGCAGTTCCACGGCAACTCGTTTACAGCCGAGGGCGCCAGCAACATCGTGCACCGGCTGCGACTGGAACCCAGAGGTGTAGGGTTTGCCGCCTATCGGACGGAGCAGAAGAAAGAATTCCTGGCCTCAGACGAGATATGGTTCCGCCCGATCCAGTTCACGGTCGGCCCGGACGGCAACCTCTATATGGCAGACATGTACCGCGAGGTGTATGAGCATCCCGGCGCCGTGCCGCCGTCGGCCAAGAAATACATCGACCTGTCGACCGGCAACGACCGTGGGCGAATCTACCGGATCGCGCCGGAAGGGTTCAAACAACCTAAACCAGTACGGCTGAGCAAGGCATCCACCGGCGAACTGGTCGCCTTGCTGGCACATCCGAACTTCTGGCACCGCAACACGGCCGCCCGGCTGCTGTACGAGCAGCAGGACAAGAAGGCGATCGAACCGCTGGTGAAACTCGCCGCCGCGCCCGGACTCACCGCTGGGTCGGATGCACGCCATGTACGTCCTGGACGGTCTGGGTGCGCTGTCGGCCGAGGTAGTGCTGCCGCGACTGGACGGCGACCATCCGCGAGTGCGCGAACACGCGGTGCTGCTGTCGGAAAAAGTGCTTGACGGATCGCCCGCCGTGCGCGAGAAACTCTACGCAATGACCGGTGACAAGGATATGCGGGTCCGATACCAGTTGGCATTCACGCTGGGCAAGATTCCCGGCCCCCGGGCAACCGCCGCAATGGGCGCCATCATCGCCCGGAACGTCAACTACGGGTGGATTCGGCTGGCCGTGCTCAGTTCGTCGCTGGGTCGCACCGGCGAGCTGTTCGCCATCTTGGCGGACGATCGGAAGTACCGCAGTACCGACGACGGCCGAAAATTTCTCGAACAACTCGCCGAACAAACCGGACTGCAAAACCGCAAAGACCAGGTGGCCGAAGTGCTAAAGATGCTTAACACCTTCCCGGACAAGGAGATCAGCAAAAAGGCGGCCGAGTTGCTCGGCGGCGTGAAACTCGCACGCCGCGAGGAGATCGTGGCCGCCTATAACGACGTACTCGACATGAAGGGCGACCGAGATCGCGGCAAGGCCGTGTTCAAAAAGGAATGTTCAACGTGCCACATGCTCGAAAACGTCGGATTCGACCTGGGTCTGCCGCTGGGGTCCATCAAAAACCGCGGGCCGGAAACCATACTGATAAGCACGCTCGACCCGAACCGCGAGGTGCAGCCGCAATATCTCAACTACGTCTGCGTTACCGACGACGGGCTGTCGGTAACCGGCATGATCGCTGCAGAGAGCGCCACGAGCATCACGCTGACACGGGCGGAAGGCGAAAGCGACACCGTGCTGCGGACGAATATCGACGAACTGGCAAACTCAGGCATGTCCATCATGCCCGAAGGACTGGAAAAACAACTCTCAAAGAATGACATGGCCGATTTGATCGAATACCTGATGTCGGTTCAGTAAAGGCATTGCGAAGCCGCAAGCGGCGGGACATCGCTTGCGGCTTCGCAATACGTGCGCGACCACCGCAAAGCGGCTTTATTCTAGTGCGGCGGCGCCCAGTGGCGGCGGCGTTGGGCAAATATCTTACGCCACTTCTCTCTTTGCCGGTCGTCGAGCACATCGCCTATTTGCTCCTCCAATGCGTCAAGCTGCACGTCGATTTCAGGTTGCACCCGGTAGCGGATCGCTTGTAAGGAAGTAATGCGCTGTTGCAAAATGTTCTTCACTTGCTCCGTCTGTTCGTCGTTTAGCTTCAATTCCCTGCAGAGCCGGCAGGTAATCCACGTCGATACTTTCTCCGGCGACGGCGGACCCTTGTACCGGAGATGAACGATCCCGACAATCGTCGCCCCACCGCCGACGATCACACCGGAGGCGAATATAACCAGACCCAACAGCACCGACACCCAGATTCGTCGCCGTCTTGCCGGCCGGTCGACCAGTTCGGGTTGAATTATTTCATTCATTTCATTCATCGCATCACCACCGTAATCGGGTCGAACAGATCGCCCCAGGAGCCGGCCGGCTGGCCGACCGCCTGGACGGCCAGGAGCACCGCAACCGTCGCGGCGGTGGCCGACAAGCCGGCCATGATCCACAACGGCATATCCCAGTTGCGGCGCGGGACGACTTTATGGATGCTGCGGACCACGCGGTCCGCCACGTCGAGTTGCGGCGCACGTTCACGAGCAGCCTTGCGGATGGCCGATTCGTCCGGATTCTCGGTCATTACGGCGTCGTGTAGTGCACACTTCTTGGCATGGAGCGTTTTGACCATCTCGACGATCTCAGACTTGTGGCCGACGATCACATTGCGGATTTGCTCCTTTTGCTCGTCGGTGACGTTCAGTTCGGAGATGAGCACCAGCCCTCGCCCGACGCTGCCGGCAGTGTGCCGCCCCAGCGGCGTGCCGGAAAGGAACTTTTTGAACATCGCACCCGGACCCATCGGACCGGGACCCATACCGAGCAAGCCGGCGGGGTTATCATCCGCCGATACGCCGTACGGCACGACCGCAATCGCCACGGTGGCGACGATCACGGCCAACAGACATACCGTCCACTTAGAACGTAACATAACTGTACTCCTTGTAACACTGTTTTTGGGGGAACGTAAACACTATCCAACCACCCGGTTCGGCCGAAAACAGGTCGTTCACAGTGATAGTGCTACGAGATAGCCGGCAGGTTACACGTTCCTGCGAAAATAATCCTCAGAGCACCCAGACTGCGAAAGTTCCCCGACTGCGTCGGGGGGCACGAACTACTGCGAAGCCGCAAGCGGCATTGGCGCGACCACCGGTTGCGGCTTTATGGTCGAAGTTATTCGGGAAATTCGATGTGATCTTCCTCGACGGCCTGGCGGAGCTTGCCCAGCGCACGGGCTTCGATCTGCCGGACACGTTCCTTCGTCACGCCCAACTCCGCACCGAGTTGTTTCAGCGTAAGCGGTTCGGTGCCGCGTTGCAGTCCGAATCGCCGGACGATGATTGTCTGCTCGCGCGGGTCGAGCCTGTCCAGAATCCTTCCGATTTGTGCCTCGCGCAACAACTGCACCGACTCCTGCTCGAACGGGTCGCTGCGGTCGTCCTCGGTCGAGGCAAACATGTCGCTCAGGCTTGTGCGGAACCGGTCGCGGCGGCGATGCTCGTCGGGAATGGTCCGGGCGAAGTTCTTTATAATGGCCCAGCTTGCGTACGTGCTGAACTTGTTGCCCCGGGCGAAATCGAACTTCTCCACCGCACGCATAAGCGACACGTTCCCGTCGCTTACCAACTCGAAGAAATTCTCCGCAGGGGTCATGTGCCGCTTGGCGATCGAAACGACCAGCCGCAGGTTCGCGCGGACGATCTGGTTCTTCGTGGCCACCGCCTCGTCGTAGCACCGTTCGACCCGGTCCATCAAGCTGCTCTTGGGACAATACTGATCGAGCTGCTCGCGGAGCCTGCCTGCCTTGTACTTCAGGTAGTTCATCTTGCGGAACATATGCGATTCTTGTTCTCGGCTTAAAAGCGGCACTTCGTACAGGCCGGCCAGGTACGGCGGCAGTCCGCCGGGCAAACGCGGCTTCCTGGCAGGCTGATCGTTCCTGGGCATCGGACCCAAAATTTCCTGCTCCTGCTTCGATGAGTACACCGCCGCAAACTCGTCGTTGAGAATGTGGTCCAACGGCAACTCCACCAGCCGCTCAGCACGCATCTCGCCGAGCACGCGGTAAATGCTGGTCCGTGTGCGGCAAAATCGCTTGGCCAACGACTCGACCGATTCGCCACGATGGTGCCGCCGATAGATTTTTTGCTTCGTCTCCAGCCGCAACGGACCATAGTGGTCCGGCCAGACGGCCAAATCAGGGTTGTCATGGTCGAACTGTTTGAGCGTGTACCGGATGGTCTCGGTGCTGCGACCGGTCTTTCTGGCCAACCGCTTGGCGACCGCCGCCGGGCAAGCGCCTGCCAGGGCAAGCCGTCTGGCCCGGGCAATGATGTCCGACCGCTCCGCGTCGGTCAACTGGCTGAACCGTGCACCGCGGCGGACCCGATCTGAGTTCGTCGCTACGAACCGGTCGATACTGCTTTGCAGGAACCCTACACGTTTACGACCGTCGAACACAAACCGCCGACTGATCAGCCCCTGTCGCCGCCATCGGGAAATGGTCTTTGTCGATACGTTAAACCGCCTGGCCAACTGATCGACCGTCAGCACTTGCTCGCCGGCGGAATTGGCCGGGACATTCGCTGCATCGGAAACGTCCTCGACAAACAGCCGCAGGTCGTGGCCGGCCTCCAGTCCGGTGAACTGCAGGTCCGGGTAGGCCATCGGCCGGTACTTGGTGATCCGGAAGCAGACGTACTGATAGGTGTAGACCCGTTTCGGGTCGATCTCCGTCAGCAGCTTCTCCGCCAGATCGACCTGTTCGATCTTTTTCTCGCGCGGCGCAAAGCGAACCTGCTGATCGCGGAGTTGCCGCATCGCCGGATTTAGGTAATCGGCATGCACGTCGGTTCGTCCTCGTAGTGGCCCCGGCGGCAACGCACCGCCAAGTATTAGTATACCCAGAATCGCCGACTATTTACAACTGTGCCTATCAAAAAGTCGTCTTAGTGACATTTTATAGTTGCCGCAGGTGCTTTTTTCCTACGTATTTAGACGCTTTCCGGCCCAAAAAATTCGCTCACCGGCCGTATTTTTCTTCCACTGCGGCTTTTTATTGCCTGGGTTGTGCATATCACCCATTTTGCCGCCAGGGTGGCATGTATTCATTATTGCTATTTGGCGAAATACGGTTGATGTGTAAAAAGTGCATTGCAACCGAACACTTTAATAAAATCAGCGAGCCGCGGGGTTTATCCCCGCGCTTGGCTTGCACGGGGATAAACCCCGCGGCTCGCTATCTAAAACACGCTAAAACGCCTAATGAAAAGAATCCTCGTACTAATTACCGTCGGAATGTTGACCTTGCCGGTAGCGGCGGCGGACGACGACGAGCAGACATACTCGCTAAAAAGCGGTCGGCGGTCGGGTGACGTCGACCGGGTGGCGGTGCTGCTTGAGGTCGGCGGACGCCTGAAGGAAATCGTCAATGATAAAATCCGTCGCGACAAACTCAGCGTGGTGTGCAACATCCGCTACGACGAGAAAACCCTCGAGTCGCCCAAAACGCCCGACGGCCGTGCATGCTCGATACGCTACTATCATAACATCTCTGCCGTGGTCAAAGTCGAGCAAGACGGCATCAAGCCGGCGCTCAGGCCCGAACGTCGGCTTATCGGTGTGGAGGCCGACGGACGACGGCGGACGTTGTTCTCGCCACGCGGCGCACTGACGCGCAAGGAGCTTGAGCTTATCGACATCGTGGCCGACAGCCTGTTGTTGGACCGGCTGCTGCCCACCGGACCGGTTGCGGTGGGCGACAAGTGGAAACTGCCCGAGACACTGCTGGTCGCGATGTTGGGACTGGACGAAGCCGAAAAGGCCGAAGTGCAAAGCACGCTGACGGACGTTACAGACGACGTGGCACGGTTCGAACTGGCCGGCACGGTCGAGGGGACCACCGACGGCGTGGCCACGACAATCGAGTTGAAGGCGAAGTATCGATTCAACAGGAAAACGAACCGGATCGACTGGCTCGGGCTGTTGGTCAAGGAGGACCGTAGCATCGGGCACGTGGCCGCCGGGCTGAACGTGATCGCCCGGCTACAACTCAGGATCGCGCCGCTTGCCGATGCGAAAAGCTCAGCAAACCTGACCGATGCAGCCCTGAAAGACCTTGCCTTGGAACCGACCGACGAACTGACCAGGCTGGTGTACCTGCCGGAGAAAGGCGATTGGCAGTTCACGTACGATCGCCGCTGGCACGTGACCGACGACCGGGGCGAGTTGGTCGTCTTACAGATGCTCGACCGCGGCGAGTTGGTTGCCCAGTGCAACGTCTCGCCGTTGCCCAAGCACGAGCCGGACCGACAGATCACGCTGGAGGAATTTCAAGACGACGTGAAAAAGGCCTTGGGCGAGAGCTTCGGCCGGTTCGTCCGGGCAAGCCAATTCGCCGGCGAGTCGGACCACCGCGTGTATCGGGTAGTGGTGCAAGGCGAGGTCGAGCAGTTGCCAATCCAGTGGAATTATTACCTGGTGGCCGACCGGAACGGCCGACAGGCGGCGTTCGCCTTTACCGTCGAACAGGCGATGGTAGATCGCTTCGGCAAGGCCGACGAAGAATTGATCGGTGCGATGCGGTTCGTTGATTAGCTACTGCCGCGATGTATATTACTGCGAAGCCGCAAGCGGCTTTCAAAGAATAAAGCTCATAGCACCACACCACCCACTATCCACTAACATGAGCCGTTCCGACTACACCCGCGAGGACTTCGGCCGCAGTCCGCTGATGTTCTACTACGAGGTGACCACGGCCTGCGACCTAGTGTGCAAACACTGTCGTGCATCGGCCCAGGAAGACCCACACCCGGACGAGCTTTCGCACACACAGTCGCTTGCGCTAATCGACCAGGTGGCTACGTTTTCCCGTCCGCCGATGATGGTCTTAACCGGCGGCGACCCGTTGAAGCGAGCGGACCTGTTCGAGTTGATTCGCCATGCGGTCGGCCGTGGATTACAGCTTGCCTTGACGCCGTCGGCCACGCCGCTTGCCACTCGCGATGCATTTCGTCGGGCACGCCGTGCCGGTGTGCGACGACTGGGGATCAGTCTGGACGGCGCAGATGCCGCGACTCATGACGCATTTCGCGGCTTCGACGGCAGTTTCCGGCGTACGCTCAAAATGCTCGAATACGCCCGGCAGTTGAAAATGGACGTGCAGGTAAATACCTGCATCACCCGACGCAACGTCCACCAGATCGACGCCATCGCCGAGTTGCTTGATTCGCAGGAAATTGCCATGTGGGCGGTGTTCTTCCTCGTGCCGGTCGGACGCGGCACAGAGGAGCAGCGAATCGCCCCGCACGAGTACGAAACGGTTTTCGCACGGCTGTGGCGCCATGCAAATCATCGGCCGTATGCGGTCAAGACGACCGAAGCGCCGCACTACCGACGCTACGTTCTGCAGCAAGGCGGCGACCCGCTGGCCGGACCGGTCAACGCAGCCGGCCGGCATAAACATCGTGCGCCGTTGGGCGTCGGCGACGGCAAGGGTGTTATGTTCGTCAGCCACACCGGCGAGATATACCCGGCCGGGTTTCTGCCGTTGCTGTGCGGTCGGTTCCCGGACGATTCGGTCGTCGATATATACCAAAACCACGAAACCTTTCGTGCACTGCGCGATCCCGACCGATTCAAGGGGCGATGCGGCATTTGCCAGTATCGACACATCTGCGGCGGCAGCCGGGCAAGGGCCTATGCCGTAACCGGCGATCCGCTGGAGGAGGAACCGGACTGTGTTTACGTGCCGGAATTGCACAGCGATGTTTAGCCGCCGCGTCCTTGCGGTGTTATATAATGTTTAGCCGCTGCGTCTATGCGGCGAGATTTTCCCGGCGTGGACGCCGGGGCTAAACTCAAATTCATACTCATACTTCGCCGAAACAATCACCCCGGGCGTTTTGTAAACGAACCGGTACTCGCCGAGCGGCCGGTCCGCAGAAAAGAAATACGCCAGGCCGATCTGGTTGTCGCCCTGGTGGGTAATTTCAACGGTTTTATACGGCACCGGCTTGCCGTCGGGCGTTTCGAGGCAACATTCGTTGCCCAATATCCAGCCGCGATGCGATGCCAACGCACCCTTGGCGTCGTCGAACCGCACTCGGATACGGACTTCCCAGAGCTTGCCGCTTTTGCGTACCCGTTCCAACTCGACGGTCACACCGGCGGTCCGTTTTTCGACGTTCTCGGCCTTGGGCAGATCGTCGAAGGTGAACGTCTCGACCTTGCCGGGGACCAAGGCCGTGAGTGTGCCGCGAAGCTTTGCGATCTTCCGCACCCGGCCGTTCGGCAGTTTCCACGGAAGAACAATTTCCACTGCCGTTGCGTCGGCGCCGACCGGTATTTCCAGTTCCGCCAACTCGTCGCCGATGGCCAGCGGCCGGCTGTTTTCGTCGACTGCCCGGAGATCGGCCATTTTCTGCTTCAGGCAGATCGGCCTCAGACGCGGTTCCCATGCCGCCTGCAAGTTCAGCCTAAGCGACCGATGTGCCTGGTATCTCAGATCGCGCCGTGCGGTGATCGAGACCGGCTCGAAGCGGAACGGCCCGGCGTAACTTGCACGGCCTGAGCGTGGCAGTTGCTCGTCGTTGCGTCCGATAACATGGATCGCTTGCAGCTTGCCGTAAGGGTAGGTCGTCAGCCTGGCGTCGTCGAGCACGCGGTCCAGCGCTTGCCAGAACGGGGTTTTGTCGAACTCGACGTTGAGTTTCGGATTCGTGACTTCATGGCCGAACCGCCGACGAAAATCGACGATTTTATTGTCGGTCTGCTTTTCCATTGCGGCGAGGATTTTTGAGAGCGGCATTTCGCCGCTTAACGTCACAAGCGACCCATTGACGGCGGACTCGGCCGCACGGTGCTGGAGCTTCTGCCGGATGCGGCCGATGCGCTGTTTCACCTCGGCAGAGGTGCGAGCAGTCGACGCAGGCAGCAGATCAAGCACGTCGCCGCCGAGTTCGAGCAGTTTTTCTTCTGCCGCCTTGCGAGTGGCAAGCTGCCGCGAGTCCAACTCACTAACCAGCCGGCGAACCTCCTCAGCATCGGCCTGCCCTAGCAGCACGCATCCGGCAAGTAGTACTGAATACAGCATGGTGAGTTTTTCACGGATAAATATCCCACCCATATATTATAGCGTTTGATTCCGCAGTTTAGCAGCCGCCGGTACGGCGGCTTTGGATGTGAAAAGTATCGGTGTATCGAAGGCCGCCGTACCGGCGACCGCTAAACGGGTTGCGCGTTCGCACCGCAAATTACGTACTACACTTGTAATACCCCCCAAAAACAGGACCTAACCATGCGAATCGCTGCCTGTGCCGTTTTTGCCATGTTTATGTGTACGCCCGCCGTTCCGGCCGCCTTGCCGGTAGAGGGGATGGTGAAACTGACACTGGATGGTCAGAAGATAGAGGGGACCCCGCTGTCATGGAACCGGCGCGAGGTGCACCTGCTGGGCCGCGACGGCCGGCTTTGGCAGTTCTCGCCCGACGAAGCGTCGGATTACCGCAAGACGTCCAGCCGGTTTCGGAGCTACTCACCGTCGGAATTCCGTGCAGAGTTGCTAAGAGACCTCGGCAAGGGGTTCGAGGTCAGCGGCACGGGCCATTACATTGTGGCCCATCCGCGCGGCCAGCGCGACCTTTGGACCGGCCGGTTCGAGGATCTTTATCGCTCGTTCGTGCACTACTTTTTGGTGCGTGGTTTTAAGCTGAAAAAACCGCCGTTTCCGTTGGTTGGGATTGTCTGCCGCGACCAGCGTGATTTTGCCCGATACTCGGCCGAAAACGGCTCCCGCGTCCCTTCCGGTGTGCTGGGGTACTACTCGCTCGGATCGAACCGGATCACCGTCTACGATCTGAAGGACCGGCACGACCTGGACGATTGGCACAAGACCGCGTCAGTCATCATCCACGAGGCGACGCACCAGACGGCGTTCAACACCGGAGCGCACAGCCGATACTCGCAGCCGCCGCTCTGGGTGGCCGAGGGGCTGGCGACCATGTTCGAGGCGCCCGGCGTGTATGACTCGCGTCACTACACCCTCCGCAGCGACCGGATCAACCAGGGTCGGCTCCGAACGTTCCGCAAATTGGTCCCACATCACAAGCCGGAGTTGGTCGCCTCGCTGGTCGTCTCGGATAGCCTTTTCAGGACCAATCCCGCCGCCGCGTATGCCGAGGCCTGGGCACTGACCTTCTTCCTGGTCGAGACCCAACCGCGCAAGTACATGAAGTACCTGGCCCTGACCGCCAATCGCCCGCCGTTTACGGAATATACTGCGGCCGAGCGGACTGCCGATTTCACCTCGGTTTTCGGCGACGATTGGCGGATGTTCGAGGCACGGTTCCTGCGGTTCATGGATGGCTATTGATGTAACCGCTCGTTCGTGCTTATACTTATCAACGCTTTGGTGGTAATATCAAGAAAAACACAGTGGCGCCGGCGTCTCGCCGGTGTGACGTAACTCGAAGTAATACCCATACTTGTGCACCACCGGCGAGACGCCGGTGCCACTGTGTAGCTAAACACAGAATCGGCAAAACAGGCAAGCTGGAGAATATGCTAACAGTCAATTTGCCCGACGGGAGTAAATTGGAGTACCAACGCCGGGTTCGACCGATCGACGTTGCAGCCGACATCGGCCCCGCCCTGGCCAAGGCGACCTTGGCGGCCGTAATAGACGACCGGCTGACCGGGGCTGATACACTGTTGCCGGCGGACGGCAGTATCTCGCTTAGGCTGATTACCAAGAAGGATCCCGAGGCACTTGAGATAATGCGGCACACCGCCGCGCACGTGATGGCCCGGGCGGTGATGCGGCTGTTCGAGGGCGTGCAGCTTGCCTTCGGGCCGACCACCGGCGATGGGTTCTACTACGACTTCGAGTTGGAGCATTCGATCTCGGAGGCCGACTTTCCGAAGATCGAGGCCGAGATGGCCAAGATCATCAAGGAGGACGAGCCGCTGGAGCGGGTCGAAATGGACCGCATCGAGGCCGCCAAACTGTGCAAGGACCTCGGCCAGACGCTCAAGGTAGAGCACATCGAGGATGGTTTGGCCGAGGAGGACTCGGTATCATTCTACCGCCAGGGCGAGTTCATCGACCTTTGCCGCGGGCCGCACGTGCCAAGCCCCAAGGCGATCGGGGCGTTTAAGCTGCTCTCGGTGGCCGGGGCGTATTGGAAGGGCGACGCCTCGCGACAGCAACTCCAACGCCTCTACGGGACCGCATGGTTCAGCAAGAAGGAACTGAAGGCGTATCTGGAACGCATGGAAGAGGCCCGACGACGCGACCATCGCCTGCTGGGCAAACAGCACGAACTGTTTCTGATCGATCCGGCGGTCGGTTCCGGGCTGGTGTTGTGGCTGCCGAAGGGCGCCGTGGTTCGACGCGAACTGGAAAACTTCATCCACGCCGAACTGATCAAAAGCGGCTACCAGATAGTCTATACCCCGGTGATCGGGAACGTACACCTGTACGAGACCTCCGGCCATTTCCCGTACTACAGCGACAGCCAGTTCCCGCCGATTGAAATGTCCGACGGCGAGCGTTATCTGCTGCGGCCGATGAATTGCCCGCACCATATCAAGATATACCAGTCGAAGCCGCGCAGCTACCGCGACTTGCCGTTGCGTCTGGCGGAGTTCGGCACGGTGCACCGGTTCGAGCAGTCGGGCGAGCTTAGCGGCATGACCCGAGTGCGTGGGTTCACACAAGATGATGCACACATCTTCTGCACCGAAGACCAGATGGCCGATGAGTTCCGCGGCTGTATCGAGATGACGCGGTTCGTGCTGGGGACCCTGGGACTGAACGACTATCGCGTGCGGCTGGGTTTCCGCGATCCGGCCAGCGATAAGTATGTGGGTAAATCGGAAGATTGGGATCGGGCCGAGACGGCGCTGCGGCAGGTATGCGAACAGATGGACCTGCCGGGGCTGGACATCGAGGTCGGCGAGGCGGCGTTCTACGGCCCGAAGGCCGATTTCGTCGCCGCCGATTGCATCGGCCGGGAGTGGCAGTTGGGCACCGTGCAGTTGGATTACAACCTGCCGGGCCCGGATCGGTTCGACCTGGAGTACGTCGGCCCGGACAACCGGCCGCACCGACCGGTGATGATCCATCGGGCGCCGTTCGGTTCTCTGGAGCGGTTCGTCGGCATGTTAATCGAGCACTTTGCCGCCGCGTTCCCGCTGTGGCTGGCCCCTGAGCAGGCCAGGGTGCTTGTGGTCAGCCAGAAGTTCGAGCAGTACGGCCGTGATGTAGAACGGCGGTTGATTGAGTCCGGCCTGCGTGCTTCGGGCGACTATCGTGCGGAGAAGATCGGTGCGAAAATTCGAGACGCGCAGCTCGAACTTGTCCCGTACATGTTCGTCATCGGCGGCCGCGAGGTGGACAGCGGCACGGTGGCCGTGCGAGATCGCCGCCAGGGCGACATCGGCACAATGTCGCTGGAGGAGGCCGTCGAGAAGCTTTTGGCCGAAATTAGGGCAAAAACGGTGAGATAGCGGCCAGCTTGCAAAGCAAAGCACAGTGGCACCGGCGTCTCGCCGGTGTGACGTAACTCGTGGTAACACCTGTACTTGTGCACCACCGGCGGGACGCCGGTGCCACTGTGTTTATACAATACGGTTCCTGAAAACTGACCACTGACCACTTGACTCGACAAATCAGCTAAAAAATACTATGGTTATACGGGTTAGCATCGACAGCCACATTAGGTGAATTGCTTATGGGTAAATGGAGGAGACCGGTCGTCGCACCGGACAAGCAGCGAATCAACGAACTGATCCGCGTTTCGCCGGTTCGAGTAATCAGTGCCGAAGGGGAGCAGTTGGGTGTACTGGAAACAAAAGACGCCCTCGAGGAGGCCCGCCGTGCCGGGCTGGATCTGGTCGAGGTTGCATCCAACGAAAAACCGCCCGTCTGCCGGATCATGGACTACGGTAAGTATAAGTACCAGCAGAAAAAGCGGCAGCACAAGGGGCACACTCATCAGACCAAAATCAAGGAAATCCGGGTTAGGCCAAAGACGGGCGAACACGACATAAACGTGAAAGTCAGCAGAGCACGGGAATTCCTGCAGCACAAGGATAAGGTTATCGTGACGGTGATCTTTCGCGGCCGCGAGATGGCCCACATCGAGGAAGGCCGTCGGGTAATCAACGGCGTGATCGCACAGCTCGAAGACGTCTCAAAGGTCGAATCGCCGCCGGTCCAGCACGGACGGCGGATGAATTGTACGTTGGCGCCGAAGTGAAGTATATCAGATGGACCCCTTTCGCTTATGCCTGGCCTTGGGACCGGTGGCCGTTTATGTGCTGCTGCTTGGCGCCATCAATCTTTCGCGGCGGCCGTTCATGGTGACCGGCACTCGCGATGCGGCCGCGTTGGGTCTGGCCGTTGCAGGGTTCGTAGTGGTCGGCCCGATCGAATTGTTCTTTCCCGATGCCGCCGCCATACGTTTCGGACCGTACGTATGGCTGCTTTTGTCGGCCTTCTATGCGATGTGCCTGGTGCTGGTTCTGTTGTTGTTAAGGCCGCGCTTGATTATCTACAACATGCCGGCCGACCGGTTGCGCCCGATCCTGGCCGACCTGGCCGGCGAGTTGGACCCGGACGCACGCTGGGCCGGTGAGAGCCTCTCGATGCCGACGCTGGGAGTGCAGTTGCACGTAGACAACCTCGGTGCGATGCGAAACATCTCGCTCGCGTCGATCGGTTCCAAGCAGAACCACGCCGGCTGGCGACGCCTGGAGACGGCGCTTGGGGACGCGCTGAGCCGCGAGGATGTTGCCCGGAACCCGCGTGGAATCAGCCTGCTCAGCGCCGCCGTGCTAATCTCCATAGCCCTGGTTATGGCGATCGCCCAAGATCCGAACGCGGTGGCGCAATCGCTGTTCGATATGCTTAGGATGTGAGAGGAAAGGGGGAAGGAGGAAGTCGGAAGGGGGAGAGGAGAAGAGGGAAGTGGTTTATCTTTCCCCCTTCCCCCTTCCCCCTTCCGCCTTCTGAAAGACTACCCGATACGCCTTGTACCCCTCGGCAAGCTGTTTCGGGTACAGCCTGGCAATTTCCGCCCGCAACCCATCGGCCGTTTCAAAACCGTCGGGCCTGGCGTCCTCATCGGTCAGTTCGTCGAGTTGCACCTCTTCGACCTCGGTAATTCGAATGTAGCCGACCCCGGGAATGTAGCTCCGCTGTCCTGATCGCATCCTCCGGTACTTCCACAGCCGGATAGTTTGGGTCTTTTGTCCGGAGCGGATCGCAGGCAGGAATTTTTTCTTGAACAACAACATGCTCTATAAAATATCCGGCCGTGGGGTGCATGGTCAAGCCGCCCACCGCCGGGTGTCTGGCGTTGGGTGGCATGGCGTCGCTTGCGTCGCCATGGAATCGCTAACATGCCCACGCTTCGCGAGGGCATGCCACCCTGAAATAATTCCGCTTGCGGCTTAGCAGCGCCACGAGGTGCGATTTTGCGGATTGAACGGTTAAGATGGATTGTACGGCAACTGCCGAATGAAACGTGCGGCTGGTGTGGTCTGTGACGGCTGTTCGGCCGTTCAATCCACATGAGAGGTTGCTGCTGTGCGATTTCGCTTAGCGCCGTCCGAAAAATTGGTCGATTCGTTACAGGTAGGGGATAGGGACCAGGGGTTAGGGGCCAGAGATTTGGTGCAAAACGTTTTCCTGGCCCCGAACCCCTGGTCCCTAACCCCTGACCCCTGGCCCCTTAAAGAAGAATGACGAATCACCACGGAAATCTGCCGACTCCTTGGCAGATGTTATTGCCGGTCGCCTCGGCGCTTGTTGTTTTAACATTACTATCCGTTCGACCGACCAAGGCGGACGACCAGCCGCCTCGGGAACTGGGCGTCTCTGGGCCTGCGCTGTTACTGCCGGATGAAAAACCACACCGACGCAGCGAACACCTTGAGCAGATCGCCCGGCAGGCCGACCGGCAGATTCGCCATGGTTTCGAGTTGGCCGGCCGGAAGGCGTATTTTGCCGCCAGGGCGGAATTCGTCGGCGCGATGCGTATAATCGCCCAGTGTTTGGACACCGAGCACCAAACCACCGTGCACAGCCGCTCGCTGGCGGCCGGATTGAACGCTATCAAGGAGGCGGATGACTTCATACCAAGCGGTTCGGCGTTGGAGGCCGATCTGAATCTGCCGAACATCATCGGCGGACATCGCACGCCGGTGCTGAAAAACGTCCGGACCGACAACCTTACGCCCGTCTCGGCGCTTAAGTGTTATCTCACCTTCGCCCAGGAGCAACTCGCCGCCGCGGCCGGAGGCGAGGTGGCCGGATCGATGACATTGCACGGATTGGGAAAACTGCACGGTGCGATGGCCTGGCAAAAAAGCACCAACGTCCGTGCGGCCGAGCCGAAGGCGGTGGCCTTCTACCAAGCCGCGTTGCTCGTCTATCCGAAAAATGCAATAGCATCGAACGATCTTGGCGTGTTGCTGGCGCGCTGCGGTCGTTACGGCGAAGCACAAAACGCACTTCGGCACAGCCTGTCAATCTGCCCACAGTCTAGCGGATGGCACAACCTGGCCGAGGTCTACCGACAACTCGGCCGTGCGGAGCCGGCCCGGCGTGCCGACAGGCTCGCACAATCGACGCGCCGCACCGAAGACGCCCGACGCAAGGTGCGCTACGGCTCGTCGCACCAGAATGTCCGCTGGGTCGATCCTAAAAAGTTCGCCAAATCGTACGAGAAGAACCATCAAGGAAGGAATTAACCAGCCGTGAAATCGAACCGGTTGACGAAACGTGTGTTGATGCTTGTGGTCGCCGCGGCCGTGATGGCCGTTGGTCGAGCTAACCGTTTAGCAGCCGCCGGTACGGCGGCTCTGCCGGAAAGAATAATTGATGGTGTTCAGGAATTCAGGGTGCCACTGCTTCGCCAGAAGCAGTGGAATGTGAGCAACGTATACACTGCTTGCCTTGTGGCAAACAGTGGCACACCGTCTGACGGCATCAAACTTTGCCAGGCGCTCGGCCCGGCCGCTCCGTGCCCGATCTGCGCGGTGGACTGCTCTACGTGCGACGGTTGCCGAGGTTGGGAGTCCGCCCGGTCTATCGCATGGCAGATGTACGCCCAAGGCGAGTACGTCGGCCATGCCCGAACGCCGCACGTGGACGAGTATCGGCTGCGGGTAGACGACATAATCGACCTGGTATATCGGCTTACTCGCGAGGAAAGCCCCACGCCGTACAAGTTGAACGTGGGCGACGAGATTAGCGTGGAATCGTTCACCGACCCTCTGCTCAACCGCGACTTGCTGCTGCAACCCGACGGCACCATCACGCTGCGTTTGCTCGGCCAGATTCCAGCCACCGGACGCACCGTAACTCAACTGAGGGACAACCTAGAGCGGCTCTACAAGAAGTATTACAAGGTGCCGGCCATTACCGTCACGCCGCTGCGTGTGAACACAAAGCTGGAAGACCTGCGTGCCGCGGTCGACAGCCGTTTCGGCCGGGGCGGCCAGCAGCGCTTGGCCCGGGTAACGCCGGCCGGGAACATCTCGCTGCCGGTTATCGGATCGGTATTCGTTCAGGGCCTGACGCTATCGGAGTTGCAGGTCGAGTTGAACGAGCAATACCAGGAGCAGATATTCGGTATCGAGGTAATGCCGGTGCTGTCGGAGCGTGCGCCGCGATACGTGTACGTGCTGGGCGAGGTGGCCACCCCCGGCCGCTTCGAACTGGTAGGCCCCACCACCGCGCTGCAAGCGATCAGTATGGCCGGAAGCTGGAACGTCGGGGCGAACCTGCGGCAGATAGTCGTCTTCCGCCGTAGCGACGACTGGAGCCTGATGGCCACGATGATCAACCTGGACGCCGCATTGCACGGCAAACAGCCCTGTCCTCCAGGAGAAATATGGCTGGACGACTCCGACGTGATTATCGTGCCGAAAAGCCCCATATTGGTGGCCGACGACTTTATCGATTTGGTATTCACTCGCGGCATCTACGGCGTATTCCCGCTTAATGCGACGATCAACTTCGCGAAGCTCAGTTCGCTGTAAGTAATATGCCCGGCTTTGTCATACTACGTCACGACGATCCACGCGGGCTGCACTTCGACTTCATGCTCGAGATGGGTGGGGTGCTAAAGACGTGGTCTGTGCCGCAATTGCCCGCACAGGGTGAAGAAATGACGTGCCGCGCACTGCCGGACCATCGCACGGCGTATCTGGAATACGAAGGGCCGCTGTCCGGCTCTCGCGGCTCGGTTACACGCTGCGACCGTGGTGCGTATAGCATCGAGCACCAGAGCGATTCGGAACTGGTGGTGATATTGTCCGGCGAGAAACTGACCGGTCGGGTAACACTCCAGCGCGTGCCTGGCGAGCCGGACCTGTGGCGAATTTGCAACATTTCAGCCGTTTGAAATGTAATCCACGTAAATTCAACATTCATAGCCCGGGCCTACCGGCCAGGGCTATAAATGAAAATCAAAAACCGATTTCAAACGGCTAAAGTGTTATACTTAACGGCCAACCTTGACATCGGTTCGGCCGGAAAGGTATATCTCATCTTTGCCGAGCCGGATGGACTCGACCCGCACTAGCTCCTCGTTCCCGTTGTGCGGCGGCGGGATCGTGACCATCGCCACCGGATCGCCGTCCGATTGCCGCCACTTAAGCCGCCAGCCGGTCCGAGCGGCGGCCTGTGAAATCGCCTCCAAAACCTTCTCCAACGGAACCGGCACAATGCCGGCCCGGGCGCTGCAAATCTTGAAAGCCAAGACGTTCGGCTCGGGAACCGACGGCTCGACGGTCAATGTCACCACACTCTCGACACTGCCTCGTTGGAAGCGGCAGAACAACATAATCCGGTCCGGACGAATCGCCACGCGCGGATCGCTTATCGACTGCGGCAGCGCATCCGGGTGGTTCTCGACCAAATCGACCGCCAGCCAGCCGTTTATCTGCCGGGCGGTAAACAGAGCCTGCCATTGGCCCTTTTTCTTCACGTCGCTTACCAGTGCGGCCGCCTGGCTGAGCATCTCATCGCTGGCCTCTCGCAACTCGGCCGGGTCGATCCGGATCGCTTCGCGGTATAACCTCGGCACTTGCTGGGCGCCTCGGTACACCACCACCAGCGCAACGACAACCACCAGCAGCGCACCGCAACCGACTATGGTAATACGAAGTTTTCTTTGCACGTATCAATTCTCCACAGCAACGCGCCGTGCGAACACGGCTGCTAAACACAATTATACAAAACGCAGCAACGCATATGTTTTCTTGCCGGAGCGGAGCACGATGGTCGACTCGCCGACCAACTCGGCCGTGCCCAACCGTGTGTCGATGCCCTCCACACGGCGGTTGTTCACATAAGCCCCGCCCTGCTGGATCGTACGCCTGGCCTGTCCGTTGGTCTTGGCCAGGGCGGCGGCTACCATCGCGTCGATTATCGGCAGACCTTCGCCGGAGAGTCGATCTCGCGGCAACTCACTGCTGGGCACGTCGGCGAAGATGCTCTCAAGCTGCTTATCGGTAAGCTCGTCGATCTCGGCACCGAAGAAAATCTGTGTGGCGCGATCGGCCGTTTGCAGGCCGTCATCGCCGTGTACGAGCCTGGTCAACTCGACGGCCAATCGGCGCTGGGCCGCCCGGCTGCCCGGGTCCGAAGCGTGTTCGGAGACGATCGACTCGATCTCCTCACGTCCAAGGTCGGTAAAGAACCGCAGGCACGTATCCACATCTGCGTCGTCCAGGTTGATCCAATATTGGTAGAACTGGTACGCCCTGGTTTTTTCGGCCGACAGCCACAGCGTGCCAGACTCGGTCTTACCCATCTTGGCCCCGTCGCTTTTGGTAAGCAACGGACAGGTGATGCCGTAGAGCTGCACTCCGCGCAGCCGTCTGGCAAGGTCGATCCCTGCGGTGATGTTCCCCCACTGGTCGCTGCCGCCAAGTTGCAACTCGCACCCGAAGTGCTCGTTCAGATAGACGAAGTCGTACGCCTGCAGCAGCATGTAGCTGAACTCGGTGTAGCTTATGCCCGCCTCGGTTTGTTCCAGCCGGCCTCTGACGGAGTCCTTTGCGAGCATCATGCTCACGGGAAAATGTTTTCCGACGTTGCGGAGGAATTCGAGGTATCCTAACTTATCCATCCACTGGTGATTATCGACCAGTAGTGCGGAATTTTCGCCGCAGTCGAAGTCCAGGAACCGGCGGAGTTGTGTTTCCATGCCGGCCAAGTTTGCTTTGAGCACCTCGACCGACAACAGGTTTCGCTCCTCGCTCTTTCCGCTCGGATCGCCGACCATCCCGGTAGCCCCGCCGACCAGTGCGATGGGTCGATGCCCGGCCTGCTGGAATCGCCTGAGCATGGTCAACGCCATCAGGTGCCCGACGTGCAGACTATCGGCGGTCGGATCGAAGCCGGCGTATACGGTCCGCGACCGCTCTGCCAGCCATTGCTGTAGGTTCGCCTCGTCGGTCGTCTGGTTGATCAGCCGACGCCAGGTAAGTTCTTCAATGATGTCGTGCATAGTCAATTGGTAGCGGGGGTGTTCGGGAATTATCAACTGTAAAGCCGCGACCATTGGTCGCGGATGTTCGGATTATCGATTCGTCGCCAGTTTTGTAGGGTGCGTGGAACGCACCGGTTTCATTGCGAAGCCGCAAGCGGCTATCGCCACATGTCATCCCCGGTAAACGGGTGCAGCACCCCGGAAAGCTTCGGCTTCGGCAACGCCTTCAGCGCTTGTGCGACCAAACGCTGATCCTCCTTGGTGGTAATTTTCATATTGATCGGTGAGCCGTGCACCACCGTTACGGCATGTCCGATCCGCTCGACAAGCTGTGCCTCGTCGGTCGCCTGGAACCCTTCACGCTTTGCGTACGCTTCGAGCAATAACTCGCGTCGGAAGACCTGCGGGGTTTGGGCCTCCCAGAGCCGGTTGCGGTCGATCGTCTCTTCGATTTTCCGCTCGGCGCCGACCCGTTTCAGCGTGCCGGCGACAGGGATTGCGAATATAGCGGCGCCGGTCTGCTCGGCCGACCGGAAAATCTTGTCGATCCATACGTCGGCCAGACACGGCCTGGCGGCGTCGTGAACACAAACGAAGTCGGCCTCCGGCTTGACCTGCTCCAGTGCGGCGGCCACTGAATCGGCACGCTCACCGCCGCCGTCGACCACCTCGACCCCCAGAATCGCCACGTTCGCGCCGAACCTGGAGTTGAACTGCTCGCGGTCCTCCGGCGAGATGACCAAAATAGTTTGAATCACGTCGTCGCGGTTGAGGAACCGCTCGGCGGAGTGCAGCCATACGGCCCGGCCTGCAAGCGGCGCAAACGGCTTTTTGTAGTGTTTGTCGCTGAACCGGCTGCTGCGTCCGGCGGCGGGCAA
Organism: Pirellulales bacterium; assembly: GCA_030642635.1. GTDB lineage: Bacteria > Planctomycetota > Planctomycetia > Pirellulales > Thermoguttaceae > DAOWNK01. Next base: position 2,564 of record DAOWNK010000003.1, on the reverse strand, counting down.
AATTACGGCAAACTTGGTCATGGGTTTGGTCCATTCGAACTTGGCTATCAGCTGTCAGCTTTCAGCCTCTGGAAACAGCGTTTCTGCGGGGTTTCGAGCTGATAGCTGACCGCTGATAGCTGACTGCTCACTACAACCGCCGGCCTTGCCGTTACCGCGTTTGGCCTGAACGCGGCGCAGCTCGGCCTGGAGCTTGGCCTGTTCGATAATGTACGACTGCCGCAGCCGGTTGTAGTGGTGCTTTGTCGCAAAAATGTCGACTGCGGCAAGCAGACAGACCCAGATGAGCACAATCAACATGCCGACACAGAAACTCATGCCGAACCACACCGAGTCGATCCACGCGGTGAGCAATTCTCCAACGAAAATAGCCACCGCCAGCAGTCCGAGCATCGCGCTGGTTTGCATCCGTCGGCGAAACTGGCGCCGGCGGTAGTCAAACTCTTCTGGCTCAAGCTCCAATTCCAGACACTGCCGCCATGTGCGGACGTGCGAGAACATAAAACCCGCCGCACACAGCAGCAGCAACGACGAAACCAGCGCTGAAGACCAAATGTTCACGAAGATTTTGGATTTTGGATTGTGGATTGTGGATTGCTAAGCCGCTTTTCGGCAACAACCGCCTACCGCCTACCACCTACCTCTTTCAACCATTCCCGAATTACCCAGCCGACCTTCGCCAGGCTCAACGCCGAGCACTTGTCCGGCGTATCGCCCTGCGTGTGCCACGGCGGATAGTCGAAGTCGATCACATCGATGCACGGAATCTTTCCAACGTTGTGCAGCGGTAGGTGGTCGTCGCGGATCGCGTGTTTCTTTTTCGGTATAAACTCTCGAACGCCCAGCCGCCGGGCGGTCGACCAGATGTCTTCGACAAGCGGACGCGTGTCGCGCCACCACGTGCTGTTCCGCTCCTGGTAGATTTGCAGGTCTTTGTCCCCGATCATGTCCAGCAGCACGCCCCAGCGGTAGCGGTAATCCGGCCGGTTCTCGACGTAATCCCGTGCAAAATATTCCGAGCCGAGGAAATAGCGATGATGCTTGCTGAAGATAAACTCCTCGCCGTCGAACAGCACGAAATCCACACCGTAGCGGCACGGCAACCGCCACATCTCCCGGGCAAGCTCCATCAGCACGGCTACTCCGCTGGCGCCGTCGTTCGCGCCGACGAACACCCCGCGCGGGTCCTTGGGGTCGAGCATCGGGTACGGCAAGGTGTCATAATGGGCGCAAAGCAGTATCCGCTCCCGCCGCTCCGGATGCCAGCGGACGATCAGGTTGGCCATCGGCACCGGTGAGCCGTCCAGGGGATGTCGCACACGGAACCGCTGCATCTCGACCCGGCCGCCGCACTTGCGGAAGTGATCGATCAGCAACTGCTGTTGCGCCTCCATGCCGGGCGATCCGCTGGGGCGCCGCCCGATCGCGCAGAGTTGCTTTAAGTAATCGTACGCCCGGGCGCCGTCGAACGGAATATCCTCCAGCCGCAGCCGGGAGTCGGCCGCCTCGGCGTTGCCGTTGGTGCCGTTCATGCCGAACAGCATCAAATACATCGCCGCCACTCCGCAGAGGACCACCACCGTCGCCAGAAACGCCGTTTGGATGGAGAGCCTGTTGGGAAAGTTTGAAACCAGTTTATGCTTATTCTTTTTCATAATCCATCAACCTACCCGAAAAAGGGGTGAAAATCAAGCTCAACGGCAATTGCAGCAGTCCAAAATTCGTCTTGCCGCAGTTGCCGAAAGCCGCTATCCTACCGCTCCGTTACATTCCAATTTCCACTAATACGCGAGAGAAACCCATGATCGACGTCAAGGCAATTACCGAGTTGCACGAACAGACCGTCCGGCAGTGGCACCGGTACGATATCGACAATCATTACGAGGGGTTCCTCCGTGCGGTCTGCAGACAGCACCAGCAAAACTATCGTCTTTGGCATCAGGAGGACATCGCACGGAGCACCGACGTGTCCGACGCCGAGTTGGCTCAGGTCAAGCGGAACATCGACAAGCTGAACCAGCAGCGGAACGACATGATCGAACAGCTCGACGACCTGCTGATCGGCGAGTTGGCCGCCAATGGTGTCCAGCCGTGTGCCCGGGGGCGGCTGAACACCGAGACGCCCGGCAGTGTGATCGACCGGCTGTCGATACTTTCGTTGCGTATCTATCACATGCACGAGCAGGCCGACCGCGACGACGCCGACGAAGCTCATCGCGCAAAGGCCACGGCAAAGCTCGACGTGATTTACCAACAACACAACGACCTGTCTACATCGCTGAATGAGTTGCTCGAAGACATCTTCTCCGGCCGGAAGCAGTTGAAGGTCTACCGGCAGTTCAAGATGTACAACGACCCGACGATGAACCCGTATCTTTACAAAGCCGCACAAAAACCGGCCGCATGAGGTAGTGGATAGTGGGTATACTCCGCACGGTCATAATCTGCGGTTTTCGCACGGCTCCGTGGCATGCCTTCATGTGGCGCAGCCACAGGTAGGCATGAATGGGGCCTTGATTCTTGTTGAACGCACATGCCTACCCACGGCTACGCCGCGTGAAGGC